>JAQGMY010000086.1 GCA_028292105.1 Ramlibacter sp. | reverse complement strand
CGTGGATCAGCCAGACGCAGCAGGCGGGTGAAGCGTTTGCCAACCTGCGCCAGCGCAACCAGTTCGCCACGCTGACCAGCATCGGCCTGCTCGCGCTGATCGGATGGCTGGCGCTGCGGGCCAAAGCGTCACACGTTCAAGGCTGGCGCGTGCCGGGGTGGGCTTATCCGCTGGTCTTGCTGCTGGCGCTGGGCAATGCCGCCAGCAGTTCGCGCACCGGCCTGCTGCAATGGTTGCTGATTGGGGTGCTCAGCGCCTGGTGGGCGCTGCCGGGGCGCTGGCGCCTGCTGGTGTTTGTGCTGCAGGCCTTGCTGGCCTACGGCATAGCCGTGGTCACGTTGCCGGGGCTGCTGGAATGGGCAACGGGCCAGCAAAGCGGCGGCTTGTTTGGCCGGCTGGTGGATTCGACCGGCTGCTCCAGCCGCATGATCCTGTGGTCCAACGTCCTGACGCTGATTGCCCAGAAACCGTGGTTGGGCTGGGGCTGGGGCGAACTGGACTATGCCCATTTCGTCACGCTGTACCCGGGGCCGCGCTTTTGCGAGATTCTGGACAACGCCCACAACCTGCCGCTGCACCTGGCGGTGGAACTGGGTTTGCCTGCTGCCTTGCTGGCCTGCGGCGCGGCCCTGGTATGGGCCTGGCGTCGGCAGCCGTGGCGAGAGGCCGATGCGCGGCGCCAACTCGCGTGGGCCTGGATCGCTGTGATGCTGTTGCACGGCATGCTGGAGTACCCGCTCTGGTACGGACCCTTCCAGGTCCTGTTCGGCATCAGCGTGGGCTGGCTCGCTGCAAGCCAGGGCGCTGCCAGGCAAGCGGAGGTGCGGCGGGGGCCCGCGCTTGCCGCCATCGGGGTGCTGTTGCTCGCCACCTGCTATGCGGCCTGGGACTATGCGCGGGTGAGCCAGATCTACATCGCGCCCGAGGAACGCCGGGCCGCATGGCGCGAGGACACGCTGTCGCATGTGCGCGCGTCATGGCTGTTCTCGGGCCAGGCCCGCTTCGCCGAAACCACCTTGTCCGGGCTCAACCGGGACAACGCGGAATGGATGCACGGGCGCGCCGAGCAGATGCTGCATTACTCGCCCGAGCCACGGATCGTCGAGCGCCTCATCGAAAGCGCCACGATGACGGGGCGCGAAGACGAAGCGGTGCTGCACCTGGCGCGCTTTCGCGCCGCCTTCCCGCAGGAATACGCGAAGTGGCGTGAAGAGCAGCGCATGCCGCCGCAGGCCCCCACCCCACCCTGATTTGCGCGGCCAGGCCGGCGCTGGCCGCGCCCTTCAGGGCCGGACGCGGCCCGGCCCGTACAGCACGATCAGCGCCACGCCGGCCAGCGTGATGCAGATGCCGAGCACCGTCGCCCGGCTCAGTTTCTCGCGCTTGCGCAGCACGAAATGGCTGATCGGCATCACCGCCAGCGGGGTGCACATGGAGATCAGCGCGGCCAGGCTGGCCGGGATGTAGCGCATGGAGGCGATCACCAGCGCCTGCGCCGCAAACTGCAAGGCGCCGACGGCGAAGTAGATGCGCGCCGGCTGCGGGTTGGCGCGGATCTCCCGCACGTAGCCCGCCAGCTTGTTGCGGCTGGCCAGCGCCAGCGCCAGCGCACCGGCCACCGCGCCTATGGTCGCGCCCAGCAGCGGCTCGTTCCATTGCCGCACGGCGTAGGCGCGGAATACGTGGCTGCCGGAGTACGAGGCGGCGGCGACCAGCCCGAGCACCATGGTTCCGAAAACGAGGCCGCCCTGGCGGACGGAAGCACGCGCCGGGCCCGGCCCGCCGGCGACCGGCCGCTGCGCCTGGCCGATGCCGATGCTCATCGCCGCCAGGCCGACGATGCCCAGGCCCATTCCGAGGAAGCCGGCGACGCCGATCACCTCGCCGAGGAACACCCATCCGAACAGGGCGGTGATCATCGGGCTGGTGCTCTGGAGACCGGCCGCGCTGCTCGGCCCGATCAGCTCGATCGACCTGAACATCAGCCATCGCCCGAGGTACGTGGAGCAGATCCCGGCCAGCGCGAACGCGCCGATGGCCCAGGCGCTGGGCAGCTCCACGCCCCCGCGCACCGCCAGCTGGATCGCTCCGATGGCCAGGCCGACCGGCACGCCGGCCACGGCGGCCACGAACGAACCGGGCCCGCTGCTCATGCCCTTGAGCACGACGGAGATCGCCACCATGCAGGCGCCAAACAGCAGCAGCGCCAGCAAGGCGAGCGAAAGCCCCCAGAGGAACTCGGCGGAGACCGCGGACAAGCCGAACACCGAGGCGATCACCAGCCTTCGCCAGGGCGCCTGCCGGCGTCCCTCGCTGCCTGGGCGTAGCGGGCGATGTCATGCCGGATGGTCTGCGCCCGTGTCGCCGTGGCGAAGCGGCCCAATACGGCGCGGCGCCGCATCGCATCGACCGACGCACCGGCAGGTCTCGCTTCGATCAATGGACGCCTCGCACCCGGGGAGTGTAGCCAGCGGATTCCGGCGCCGACGCGACATAATGGTTTGTTCCCCTCGCGCCGCCGGCACGAACACCCCAGGAGACAACGTGGCAGAAATCCTTGGACTGGGCCTCTCGCATTACCCGCCGCTTTGCTTGCCCGACGAGATGATGTCCGGCATCCTGCGCGCGACCCTCAAGGATCCCGGCATCCCGGCCGAAGCGAAGGACCCGCAGAACTGGCCCGCCGCGATGCGGGCCGAATGGAGTGACGACCAGGGCACGAAGGCGGCCGCCGTGCACCGCGAGCTGCTGGTCGCCGAGTTCCGCAAGGTGCGCAAGGCGCTGGACGACTTCGCTCCGGACGTCGTGCTGATCTGGGGCGACGACCAGTACGAGAACTTCAAGGAAGACGTGATCCCGCCGTTCACTGTGCTGGCGTACGAGGACATGGACATCTTCCCGTGGCGGCATGCCCAGGGCTCGTCGATGATGGCCGGCAAGCCGAACGCATGGGGCGAAGGTCCCGACAAGCACTACCGGCTGCGGGGCCGGCGCGACATCGCCAGGCACCTGGTCGGTGGCCTGATCGAGTCCGGCTTCGACATGTCGTATGCCTACAAGCCCTTGCACCACGAGAGCCTGGCGCACGCCTTCACCAACGCGATCCTGTACCTGGACTACGACCGGGTCGGCTGGGACCATCCGACCATCGCCGTGCCGATCAACTGCTATGGCCGCAAGGTGATCTCGGCGCGCGGCTTCATGACGAACATCCGCAGCGAGCTGGACTTCGACCCGCCAGGCCCGTCGCCGGCTCGCTGCATGGCCATGGGCGCGGCCACGGCCCGCATCCTGCGCGCGTCGCCCTGGCGCGTGGCGGTGGTGGCCTCGTCCAGCTGGTCGCACGCTTTCCTGTGCGATAGCACCTGGCGCCTGCGCCCGGACACGCCGGCCGACCGCGAGTTGTACCGGGCGCTGCGCGAGCACGACTACGGCACCTGGCGTGCCAACACGACCGAGCATTTCGAAGACGCCGGCCAGCAGGAACTGCTGAACTGGTGCCCGCTGCTCGGCGCCATGGAAGAACTGGGGGCACGGCTGGAGTGGAGCACCTTCACCGGGACCGACGTCTTCAACTCGAACAAGGTGTTCGCCGTCTACGAAACGAAATGACCCAGGACCCAAGTTCCACCACCGCCTGCGACTGCGGCCTGATCGACGCGCACACGCACTGGATCCCGCAGCAATTCCCCGCTTATCTCGGCCAGCGCAAGGGCGTGCCGTGGCCGTCGATGGCGCCATCGAACGCTGCGTGCGACCGCAACGTGATGATCGACGGCAAGGTCTACCGCACCGTGCCGGACACGAGCTTCGACGCCGCACGCCGCGTCCAGGAGATGCAGGGCATGGGTGTCACCCACCAGGTGGTGTCGCCCATGCCGGAACTGCTCTCGTACTGGCTGCACGCCGACGACGCACTGGCGCTGACCCGGTTCATGAACGAGGAGCTGGCGGCGCTGGCGCACGGCAGCCCCGAGCAGTTCACCGCCCTTGGCGCCGTGCCGCTGCAGGACGTCGGCATGGCGATCGCCGAACTGGAACGCGGCATGCGCCTGGGCCTGGCCGGGGTCGAGCTGGGAAGCAACATCAACGGCAAGCCGCTCGGCCACCCCGACCACATCCCGTTCTTCGCCGCCGCGCAGTCGATGGGCGCCGCCATCTTCGTGCACGCGCTGCGGCCGGCGGGGATGGACCGTGTGGTCGGCCCACCCTTCATCGAGCAGGTGCTGGCCTTCCCCGGCGAGATCGGCCTCGCGGCCGCTTCGCTGCTGACCACCGGCGTGCTGGTGCAGGTGCCGGACTTGCGCATCAGCTTCAGCCACGGCGGCGGCTCGCTCGCGATGCTGCTGCCGCGCCTGCAACACGCCTGGCAGCAGATGGCCAACGTCACCAAGGCCATCCCGAACTCACCGCGCGAGCAGGTGCGCAAGATGTACGTGGACGACCTGGTGTACGACGGCGCGACGCTCAAGCACCTGTTGCATGTGTTCGGCGAGACGCAGGTGATGGCGGGGACGGACTATCCGTTCGCCATCCTGGATCGCGAGCCGGCCAGGCGCATCGACGAATTGGCGCTGGGTGAGGAAACCCGCCGGCTGCTGCGGCAGGACAATGCGCTGCGGTGGCTGGGGCGCGACGTGCCGGGTAAACCATCGAGCTGAGACCACCATGTCGTCCCGGCCGCGAGCGTCAGGGATTGACGAAACTCCCCGACTTGCCGCCATGCTTTTCCAGCACGCGCACATCGGTCATCGTCATGCCGCGGTCTACCGCCTTGCACATGTCGTAGATCGTGAGCAGGGCGACCTGCACCGCGGTCAACGCCTCCATCTCGACCCCGGTCGGCCCCACCGTCTCCACCGTGGCCGTGCAGGTGACCGCCGGCCGCGCACCCTCTTCCACCGCGAATTCCAGCGCCACCCGCGTCAGCGCCAGCGGATGGCACAAGGGGATCAGGTCGCTCGTCTTCTTGGCGCCCTGGATGCCGGCGATGCGGGCGATGCCCAACACATCGCCCTTCTTCGCGGTCCCGCTCTGGATCAGCGCGAGTGTCGCGGGTAGCATTTCGATTCTTCCCCGGGCCACCGCGATGCGGTGGGTCGGGGGTTTACCGGCCACGTCCACCATGTGGGCCTGACCTTGCGCGTCGAAATGGGTGAGTCCGCTCATGCAACAACCGTCTGTTTCCTTGTCCCATGATACGGCCAGCTTCGGCTGGCGGTCCCGCCTGCAGGCGGCCACCATCCACCTGGCCCTGAGCGCGCTGGTGGCGATGCTCGCCGGCGTGCTGGTGTTCATGTTCTGGTTTCCCTACCCGTACCGCGAGATCTCCGGCGGCCGCGAGCTGTTCCAGCTGGTGGTGTCCGTCGACGTGGTGCTGGGGCCGCTGATCACCTTTGCCGTCTACAACC
This sequence comes from Ramlibacter sp., assembly GCA_028292105.1. Lineage (GTDB taxonomy): Bacteria > Pseudomonadota > Gammaproteobacteria > Burkholderiales > Burkholderiaceae_C > Ramlibacter. The sequence continues at coordinate 5,502 of JAQGMY010000086.1, read as the reverse complement.
TGGCCAAGCCCCGGGCCGAACTGCGGCGCGACCTGGCGCTGGTGGCGCTGCTGCAGCTGGCCGGCCTCGGCTACGGCTTGTGGACCGTGCACCTGGCGCGGCCGGTGCACATGGTGTTCGAGCTCGATCGCTTCCGGGTCGTGCACCAGGTGGAGATCCCGCTGGAGCTCGCCGCCAAGGCCCCGTCGGACATCGAGATCGCGCCGCTGCTCGGTCCGACCTTGATCTCGCTGCGGCCCTTTCGCGATCCGCAGGAGAACATGGAGATGACCATGGCGGCCCTCGGCGGTGTCTCGCTGTCCGCGCGGCCCGAGCTCTGGCAATCGTACGAGGCCGGCCGGCCGCAAGTGCTCAAGGCCGCCAAGCCGGTCAGCGAACTGATCAGCCGCTTTCCGCAGCGCCAGGCGGACATCGAGGCGACGTTGCGTAAAGCCGGCGGCGACGCGGCGCACGCGTCATACTTGCCACTGGTCGCCCGCAAGGCCGAGGCCTGGACCGTGCTGCTGGATGCGGGCAATGCACAGGTGCTCGGCTACCTCCCCCTGGATTCGTTTTGAGCCTTACTTTCCTCAACCTGCACCGGCGCGGCATCGCCGCGGTGCTGGCGCTTTCCTTCCTGGCCAGCGCTCCGGCCGGCGCGCAGTTGCCGACCCTCGGCGACACCAGCGACATGACCAGCGGCGCCGAACGCAAGCTCGGCGAAAGGGTGGCGCGCGAGCTGTACCGCGACCCCGACTACATCGACGACCCGGTGCTGGTCGAATACGTGCAAAGCCTGTGGCAACCGCTGCTGGCAGCCGCGCGGGTGCGCGGCGAACTCACTTCCGAACTCGACGAGCGCTTTGCCTGGCAGGTGCTGCTCGGCAAGGACAGGACCATCAACGCCTTCGCCGTGCCTGGTGGCTGGCTGGGCCTGCACCTGGGCCTGGTCAGCGTCACCGCCAATCGCGACGAGCTCGCCTCGGTGCTGGCGCACGAGCTCAGCCACGTGACGCAGCGCCACATCTCGCGCCTGATGACGCAGGAAAAGCAGAACGCGCCGCTGATGATCGCGGCGATGATCCTCGGCGCGATCGCGGCCAGCAAGAACCCGCAGGCCGGCAGCGCGATGATGGCCGGCGGCCAGGCACTGGCCATCCAGAACCAGCTGAACTTCTCGCGCGACATGGAACGCGAGGCCGACCGCATCGGCTTCGGCGTGGCCGGCCAGGCGGGCTATGACCCGCAGGGCTTCGTCACGATGTTCGACAAGCTGCAGCAGGCCGCGCGGCTGAACGACAACGGCGCCTTTCCCTATCTGCGCACCCACCCCATGACCAGTGAGCGCATCTCGGAGATGCAGTCGCGCCAGCAGCTCGCCACCCGGGCGCCGGTGCAGACCACGCTCGAACATGCGATGGCCGCCGGTCGGGCCCGGGTGTTCTCCAATCCGGCCGTCGACGCGCTGCGGGCCATGGTGGCGGAAGCCGACACCGGCAGCTTTGCCACCCTGCCCAGGGCACGGCAGGTCGGCGTGCTGTACTCCGCGACCTTCGCCTCTTCGCGCACGCGCACCGACGCCGCCAACACGAGCCGCCTGCTGGCGCGCCTCGAAGCAGCGGTGGCGGGCGACAGCGTCGCCCAGCGGCTCGCGCGCCTGCTGGCTGCCGAGATCGCGCTCGGCCAGGGCGACACGGCGCGCACCTTGCGGCTGGTCGAAGCGAACGGCAGCCGCCGCCCCGAGCTCCTGCTGGCGGCGCAGGCGCAGGTGCAAAGCGGCCGCGCCGCCGACGCGTCCCAGCGGCTGCAGACCTGGGTCGCAACGCATCCGCGGGATGCCACGGCGTGGCAGTTGCTCGCCACGGCCTATGCCGCGCAAGGACAGCCGTTGCGCGGCATCCGGGCGGAAGCGGAGGCGCGGGTGGCGCAGCTCGATTACACGGCGGCGCTGGACCGCTTCAAGGCGGCGCAGGACATGGTGCGCCGCGGGACGGGGGACCACATCGAGGCGTCCATCATCGACGTGCGCGCCCGCGCGGTGGAGTCACTTGTTCGCGAACAGGCGCTCGAGCGCTGAGTCGATCAGGATCCCGAGGAAGGTGTAGAGCAGCGAGCCGATCAGCGCGGCCCCGAAGTTGCGCACCTGGAAGCCGTCCAGCACCCCGGCGGCGGCCCAGAACACCAGCGCGTTGATCACGAACAGGAACAGGCCGAGCGTCAGCACGGTGACGGGCAGCGTGAGCACGACCAGCACCGGCCGCACCACGATGTTCAGCAAGCCGATCACCAGGGCCGCCGCCAAGGCGCTGGGGAAGCTCGTCACCTGCACGCCACTGTAGATATAGGCCACGAACAGTAGCGCAGTGGCGTTGAGCCCCCACTTGGCGATCAGCTTCATCATGGGCGCGAAGGATAGCACCCGTCCCTCTGCCGCCCAGGCTCCTAGTCCAGCGCCAGGATCAGCGCGGCGCCCACGCCCAGCAAGGTATGCGGCGCCCAGCGGCTGCCGAAGCCGGCGTCGTCGCCCTTGGGCCGGCGCACGTCCAGCACCTGCTCGGTTCCGTGTTCGGCCATCAGCACCCGCGTCAGCTCGGGCAGCGGTCCACGCGCCAGCACCGCCGTGACGTCGTCGCCGCGCGCGCGCAGCCCGGGCACCACCTGCTGGAACAACTTGTCGGCCCACCTGGCGCGCCAGTTCTCGCGCGAAGAATGACTGACCCACTTGCTGACGCGGTGCGTCATGCGAGGCGCACAGGCCACCAGCACCCAGTGCGTCGGGCCGCCATCGCGCGCCGGCATCTGCTGGCACGCGTAGGCGGGATCGTCCAGGTACACGATGACTTTGTCCATGCGTCCTCCTTGCTGCGTCCCCTTCAGCGGACCGGGCGCGAGCGGCGCGCCACGCGGCTGGCCCACCAGCCGGCCCCCAGTACGCCGGCGACGCACACAGCATACGTGGTCCAGCGCGCCGGCGCATGCGGGTCGAAGAAGCTGTCGAGCAGCGGTTCGCCGATGATCATCTTCGCGGCAGTGAAAGCCAGCACCGCGGAGCCGATCTGGATGATGGCGGGGAAGCGCTCCACCAGCTTGAGCACCATGCTGCTGCCGAACACCACGATGGGCACGCTCACCAGCAGGCCGATGACCACCAGGTCGATGGCGCCGTGCGCCGCGCCCGCGACGCCCAGCACGTTGTCGACACCCATCAGCGCGTCGGCGACGACGATCGTGCGCATCGCGCCCCAGAAGGTGTTGGCGGTCACGCTGTGTTCATCGTCGCCGCTGTCATCGGCGATCAGGCGATAGGCGATCCACAAGAGGCCCAGGCCGCCGACCAGCATCAGGCCCGGGATCTTCAGCAGCCAGACGACGCCGATGGTCATGACCGAGCGCACCACGATCGCGCCGACCGTGCCCCAGAGGATCGCCTTCTTCTGCAGATGGCGGGGCAGGCTGCGCGCGGCCAGGGCGATCACGATGGCGTTGTCGCCGGCGAGCACCAGGTCGATGAGGATGATCGCCAGCAGGGCTGAAAACCAGGCGGCAGAGAGAAATTCCATACGAAAGCTCCGAATCAGGGACCAGTTCCCGCAGGCCGATCGAAGCTTCGTGGATACGAAGAGGCCTCGACCAGGCCATGCGGGCCCGAATCGAAGGTCTTGCTCAGCAGCCTGAAAGGCTGCCCGGCCAGCCGGAAGCGTGAGCTTCGTATTGACGACAGGCCGATGAACCAGTGCGGACCCGTCGGGTTGCACTGGCGCGGGAGCTACTCCCCTTCGCAGGGAGCGATTACACCACAAGCCGGCCCGGCCGTTGCAGGGCGCGCGCTATCATGCCCGTCCGCAATCGTCCCCCCATGGCCGGCATCCACATCACCGACATCGAAGCCGCCATCAACTACTGGCGCGAGAAGAAGCCTTCCCCGGACGGGGTGACGCTGGCGCCGGAGCTGCGCGCGCTGGCCGAGGTCTACGCGCTGCTGGTCTTCTATCACGAGGACGAAGCGGACGAGAAGGGCTTCCCGGCGAATGCCTACGCCGCCTGGAAAGCCTGGTTCGACACCCAGCCGGACACGCCCTGCATCGCCATCTGCTCCACCAGCCAGGGCGACGCCGAATGCAAGGGTTGCGGGCGCAGCTTCGAAGAGGTGCAGCGCTGGACCGAGCTGAGTCCGGCCGAGAAGCGCCAGGTGTGGCGCCGCATCACGCTCGAAGGCGATGCCTGGCGCTTCAACCGCTACGCCGAGCGCGCCACCGAAGGGCCCGGCGAAAAGGCGGCGCCCAAGACCGCGCCGGGCTGAGCGTGCGGCGGCTCGTGCAGGCGCCCAACCTGGCCATCGCGGCGCTGTGGGTCGACACGTTGCATGAGGCGGGCATCGCTGCCAGCGTGCAGCGGCAGTTCCTGTCCGGTGCCGCCGGCCAGTTGCCACCCGACCAGTGCCTGCCGGAAATCTGGATCACGCACGAAGAGCAGGAGCCGGCAGCGCGTGCGCTGCTCGACCAGTTGCAGTCCCTGCCGCAGCGGCGCTGGCAATGCGCCTGCGGCGAAGTGGTCGAAGGCGGGTTCGAGTCGTGCTGGGCGTGCGGGCGGCCGATGCCTTGAGGCGATGGTGCGCACGCAAGCGTGCACACCCTACGAACCGCCAACCGCCAACCGCCAACCGCCAACCGCCAACCGCCAACCGGCGCGAGGACGACGCGCATGCACGTGCCCTCGTAGGGTGCGCACGCTTGCGTGCGCACCATCCCGCCTACTTGAGGCGCACCGGCTCGATGTCGATGCTGGTCTTGCCGTCGCCCAGCATCAGCGTTCCCTCCTGCAGCGTCGCCTGCAGCTGCATGGAGCGCTGCGCGAGCTTGGCCATCTGCTGCGACGCTTCCGACGGGATGCGCCAGACCGAGAGGTTCTGCACCTTGTGAAGCTTGTTCTCCACGCCGCGCCACCAGATCTCGGCCGAATGCTGGAACACGTACACCGCGGCCTGGTCGGCCTTGCGCGCGGCTTTCGTCATTGCCGTTTCGTCCGGCTGACCGACCTCGATCCACAGCCGCGTGGCGCCGGTGAAGTCGCGCAGGTAGATGTCGGGCTCGTCGGGGTCGCTCAGGCCCGCGCCGAAAGCGAGCGTGCCGTCGCCCTTGCAAACGGTCTGCAGTTCATGCGCATGGAAGGCCAGCGCGGCCAGCCGGACCATCATGCGTTCGTCGTTCTCGCTCGGATGGCGGGCCAGCGTCAGCTGGTGGTCGGCGTAGTAGCCGCGGTCGATGTCGGCGACGGCGAGCTGGGCCTTGAAGATCGTGGACTTCAGCGCCATCAGACCCGCCGCGCCAGTTCGGCGGCTTTTCCGACGTAGCTGGCCGGCGTCATCGCCAGCAGCCTGTCCTTCTCGGCCTGCGGGATCTCCAGCGACCGGATCAGGCCGTGCAGGTCTTCCGGCCGCACCGACTTGCCGCGCGTCACTTCCTTGAGCTTCTCGTAGGCGCCCTGCACGCCGTAGCGGCGCATGACGGTCTGGATCGGCTCGGC
>JAQGMY010000082.1 GCA_028292105.1 Ramlibacter sp. | reverse complement strand
GCGTGCTGCATGCCAGCCAGCACCAGGTCATGGATGAAGGCGCCGCCGGCGAGCTTGGCGCGCAGGTCACGCCGCGCCACCGATGTGCCCACGCTGCCGCCAGGCTGCGCCGGCGCCATGCGATCCGCTGCGGTGATCGGCGCCTCCAGCAGCGCCGCACCTTGCCGCCAGTAATCCCAGCCGGTGGAGAGGCCACCGCGCCGCACTTCGCCGTCCCGCACTTCGAGCTCGCTGAAGGGCAGGTCGAGCTGCCGCGCCGCCGCCTCCAGCAGCCGCCACCGCATCACCGCGCCGACGGTGCACATCACCGGCCCCGACTGCTCCATCGACAGGCTGCCGACGGTGAAGCCTTCGTTCGGCCAGCGATGCGTGCTCGCCGATCGCATGTCCACCTGCTGCGGGTCCACCCCCAGGCCATCGGCGACCAGTTGCGACAGCGCGGTGAGGATGCCCTGCCCCAGTTCGACCTTGCCGGTGCGCACGGTCACCCGGCCCGGCGTTTCGAAGCCCAGCCACAGCGCGGGGTCCGGTTGCGCCGCGAGCGGGGGCGGCAGCTGCAGTTGCATCAGCGGCTCCCTTGCGGCGCGCGCAGGGCCTGCCAACTCGCTTCGATGGCAGCCAGGATGCGCGGGTGCGCGCCGCACCGGCACAGGTGCGCATCGAGCGCCCGCGCAATGGCCGCGGGCGAGCCGTCCGGCGATTCGCGCACGAAGGCCAGCGCCCGCATCAGGATGCCGCTCAGGCAGAAGCCGCACTGTCCCGCCTGCAGCCGTTCGAACTGCGCCAGCAGCATGCGCCCTTCAGGGCTGGCCTCCAGCGACTCCACGGTGTCTATGTTGCGGCCGGCCAAGGTACCGGTCTCCAGCTGGCAAGAGTTGCGCGGGACACCGTCGACCAGCACCACGCAGGCGCCGCACTGCTCCTGGCCGCAGCCGTAGCGGGTGCCCTTCAGCCCGAGGCCGTCGCGCAGGTGCTCCACCAGCGAGCAGCGCTCGTCCGGTGCGACCTCGCAGGACCTGCCGTTGACGGTGAATGTGATGTCCATGGTGATCAGATGACTCCCAGGTGCGAGGTGGCTTGTTCGGGTGCGGCCAGCACCTGCGCCGCGCTCGCCGCCAGGGCGACCGCGCCGGTGTTCAGCACCACCACGTCGTCGGCCAGCGTCATCGCCAGGTTGAAATTCTGCTCCACCAGGATGATGGACAGGCCCTCGGCCTTGAGCCGGGCGATGCCCTGCACGACCTCCTCGACGATCAGCGGCGCCAGGCCTTCGGAAGGTTCGTCGAGCAGCAGCACCTCGGGGTTGCCCATCAGCGCCCGGCCGATCGCCAGCATCTGCTGCTCGCCCCCGGACAAGGTGCCGGCGCGCTGCTTGTGCCTGGGCTTGAGCTGCGGGAAGAAGTCGAACACCCGCTCCATGTTCCAGGCGCGCGCCTGGGGCCGCAGCTGCGCGGCGACCAGCAGGTTCTCGTGCACCGTGAGGCTGGGGAACACGCGGCGGCCCTGCGGCACCAGCCGGATGCCGCTGCGGGCGATGGCCTCGGGCGCCAGGGACTGCATCGCCCGGCCGCCGAAGACGATCGTGCCGCCGGTGGGTTTCATCAAACCGGCGATGGTGAGCATGGTGGTGGTCTTGCCGGCGCCGTTGCGCCCCAGCAGCGCCAGCAGGCTGCCGCGCCGCAGCTTGAGGCTGACGCCGTGCAGCACGTGGCTGCGGCCGTAGTGCGCATGCACGCCGTCCAGCACCAATGCATCAGGCGCCAAGATAGACCTCCCGGGTGCGGGGATGGGCCACCACCGTTTCGCGATCGCCTTCGACGATCAGCTCGCCGTAGTGCAGCAGCGAGATCTGCTCGGCGAAAGCCAGGGCGCTGTCCATGTCGTGCTCGATCATCACGATGGTGGTGGCGCGCGGGATGCCGGCGATCAGGTCGCGCACGATGACGCGCTCGTCCTTGGACAGGCCAGCCAGCGGTTCGTCGAGCAGGAGCAGGCGCGGCTTTTGCGCCATCGCGACGGCGATCTCGGCGCGGCGCTGCTCGCCATAGGAAATCTCCCCGGCCAGTGCCTCGGCCCGGGCGCCGAGGCCGACGCTGTCCAACACGCCCTGGGCCTGCGCATGCAATTCGCGTTCGGCCGACAGGGCGCGAAGTGGCTGGAAGCGCCGACCGTCCACACCGAGGATGCCGAGCACGACGTTGTGCAGCAGCGTGTCCTTGGGGAACAAGGTGATCACCTGGTAGGTGCGGCTCACGCCCAGGTGGGCGCGGCGGCGCACCGGCAGGCGGGTGACGTCCTCGCCGAAGATGCGGATGCTGCCGGAGTCGCTCTCGATGTCGCCGGCGATCTGGTTGAACAGCGTCGTCTTGCCGGCGCCGTTGGGCCCGATGATCAGGCGCCGCTCGCCGGGCTGCACGGTCAGCGACACGCCTTGCGTCACGGCGATGCCGCCGAAGCTCTTGCGCAACTGCCGCACCTCGAGCGCGGCGGTCATGCGCGGCCCCCGCGCAGGCGGCGCCGCGCCGAGTGCAATCCGGCCATCAGGCCTGCCGGCATGAAGATCACGATGATGAGGAAGACGATGCCCAGCATCATGTTCCAGCGCTCGATGAAGGCGGACGCATAGTTCTTCAGCACCACCACCAGCAGCGCGCCGATGGCCGGCCCGTACACGGTGCCGGCGCCGCCCGCGATGACGCTGAGCAGCGCCTCCGCGGAGACCGGCACCGAGGTGACGCTCGGATGGATGTACTTGTGGAAGTAGACGTACAACAGTCCCGCGACGGCGGCGAAGAAGCTGGACAGCACGAAGGTCACCCAGCGGATCGCCCAGACGTGATAGCCGAGCGCTGCCATGCGGCGCGGCTGGTCGCGGGTGCCGCGCAGGCTGGCACCGAAGGGGGACTCGATCACCCGCTTCATCAGGTACACGCAGATGCAGCCCACCAGCAACGAGAACCAGTAGTAGTTGTTGCTCAGGTCCAGGTCCCAGCCGAAAGGATGCGGCCGGGTCAGCCCGGAAATGCCGTTATCGCCGTTGGTGATGGAGACCAGCCGGTAGCCGAGGCCCCAGACGATCTGCGACAGCGCCAGCGTGAGCATCAGGAAACCGAGGCCGGAGGCGCGCAGGGAGATCCAGCCGAACACCATGCCCATGACGGTCGTGATCAACAGGGCGGCCGGTGCCGTGATGCCATGGCCCAGCCCGGTCCTGGTCGCCAGCCAGGCACTGGAGTAGGCCGAGATGCCCAGGAAGGCTGCATGCCCCAGCGAAGTGAGGCCGCCATATCCGGCCAGCAGGTTGAGGCTGGAGGCGAAGACCACGGCGATCACCACCTGGCTGGCGAGGTTGACGAAGTATTCGCCGGCGGCGAACGGCAACAGCGCGAGCAGGACGACGATCGCCGCAGGCAGCCAGCGAAACCACGGGATGCCCTGGGAACTCATGCCAGGCTCCGGCCGAACAGGCCCTGCGGCCGAAAGGCGAGCACCACGACCATCGGGAGGAACAGGACCACGTAGGCGAGGTCGGGCACCAGGAAGATGCCGAAGGTGTAGATGAAGCCGACGATGAAGCTGGCGATGAAGGTGCCCGCGAGGCTGCCGACGCCGCCCAGGATGACGACGATCAGCGCCAGCGGCAGCATCTCGGAGTCGAGGCCCGGATACGCATTGAAGATCGGCCCGGCCAGGGCGCCCCCGAGGCCGGCCAGACCGGCACCCAGGCAGAACACGGTGGTGAAGAGGCGCGAGGCCGGGATGCCGACCGCCCGCGCCATCGGCATGTCGTCGACGCCGGCGCGGATCATGGCGCCCAGCCGCGTGCGTTCGATCAGCAGGTACAGCAGCACCGCCATGACGAGCGCGATCGCAAGCACCGCCAGCCGGTAGGTCGGGAAGGTCAGCCCGAACAGGCGCAGCGGCATCTGCAGCCACTCGGGGGACTGCACCGGCAAGGGATCCCCGCCCCAGAGGATCAGGCAGGCATCGGCGGCCACGAAGGACAGGCCCAGCGTCGCCAGCACCTGTCCCTGCGAGTTGGACCCGAGCCGGCGCAGGATCAGGCGCTCCATCAGGCCGCCGAGCAGCCCCACGACCAGCACTGCGGCGAAGGCCGCGAGCAGCAGGTTGTAGCCCGCGCGCACCGCGGTCGCCGCCACGTAGGCGCCGATCATGAACAACGCGCCATGGGTGAGGTTCGCCACCCGCATCAGGCCGAAGATCAGGGCGAATCCCGACGACAGCATGTACAGCAGCCCGCCGAGTGCCAGGCTGTTGAGTGTCTGGATGGCCCAGATCTGCATCCGGTCAGCTTTCCAGGTTCCTGGCCGGCGGCCAGTCGCGCGAATAGACCGGGTTGGCCAGGAAGGCCTTGGGGTCGTAGGTCCAGAACTGGCTCACGCCCGGGTAGGTCTTGATCACGGAGTTGACCAGCCGCCCATCCTTGCGCTGCACCTGCCGGATGTAGACGTCACCGACCACGTTGCCGAACTCGTCGAAGCGCACCGGCCCGCGCGCGGTCTGCACGTCGGTCTTGCGCAGCGCCGCCATCAGGGCCTCCTTGTTGGCGACGTTGCCCTTGACGGCGTTGAGCGCCGCCTCCAGCACCGAGCCGTTGGTGTAGGTGGCGGCGGCATAGAAGCCGGGGTCGTAGCCGAACTGCTTGCGAAAGGCCGGCGCGAAGCGCGCGTTGACCGGGTTGGCGAGCTCCGCCGAGTACCAGCAGGAAGTCTGGATGCCGAGTGCCTCGTCGCCCATGTTGCGCAGCACCGATTCGTCGATCGCCGTCATGCCGCCGACGATCGCCACCTTGCCGCGCAGGCCGTACTCGTTGAACTGGCGGATGAAGCGAAAGCCGTTGGAGCCGGCGAAGCCGAGGAAGATGGCGTCGACGTTGGTCTTCATCTGCGCCAGGAAGCTGCCGTAGTCCGGGGCGGTCAGCGGCGGCCACATCTTCTGCACGATCTTGCCGCCGTTCTCCTCGAACACGCGCTGGAAGCCGGCGTTCATCTCCTGCCCATAGGCGATGTCGTCGGCGATCAGCGCCATGCGCTTGTACTTGAGCGTCTTGGCGCAGTGGTCCGCCATCACGTGCGAGCACTGGGCCGACGAGGAGGTGGCGCGCACGAACCACGGATTGGGTTTGCGCTGCGTCATGTCCTCGGCCGCGGCGACGGACAGCGTCGGGATCTTCTGCGCCTTGATGTAGTCGTCGATGGCCAGCGCCTCGAAAGCCGCCAGCGGCCCGATCAGCAGGTTGACCTTGTTGAGTTCGACCAGCTCCTGGGTCTTGGCCTTGGCGGTTGCCGGAACGCCGCCCGTGTCCGCCACCGTCAGCTGGATCCTGCGACCGGCCAGCACGTTGCCGCGCTCGGCCAGGTACATGACCAGCGCGCGTTCCATGTCGATGCCGCCCGAGGCCAGCGGGCCGGTCTTGACAGTGAGCAGGCCGATCTTGATCGGCTCGCCCGCACCCTGGGCCTGGGCGCCGAGCGGGAATGTGACCGTCGCGGCCGTCGCCGCGGCCCCCATGACGAATTCGCGTCTGTTTTGCATCTCGTGTCTCCTTGTCGCTGGTGTCGTTGAGGAAGAGTCAATGCGGGACTGGTGAATCAGGTGCCCGGCGGGATGACCGGCAGCAGCAGCCAGGCGGCATGGCCGTCACCGAAGTGCAAGCTGGTGCGGCCGCCGAACACGGTTGCGGGGCGGTCGCGCGGATCGTCGTGCAGGAAGGGGCCGCAGCCGCGCAGCTCGTTCTTGAAGTTGGACAGCTTCAGGCCGGTCTTCTCCGCGTACAGATAGTCGCGTCCGCGCACGGACAGCGCGATGCGGCAACCGGAGGGCACCACGATGGAGGTGGGCCACAGCTCGATGTCCAGTTGCACCGGCACGCCGGGCTCGAGCTCCTGGCGGCGCGCATGCGTGTGGTACGGGCGCCATTCGCGTGTGAGCTCGGGATCGAGCGCCCGGTGCGAGGCCCGCAACCAGCCTTGCGCCACCGGCGTGTGCGGATCGATGGCGCCGGCGAAGGTCACTTCGCGCAGGTCCGCCGTGAAGATGCGCAGCACCGTGAAGATGTCGGCATCGGTGGTCGAGGACGAGGCCCACAGCCGCGCGGCCACCGGCCCCGTGATCTCCATGGGCTGCGCCAGCGGCGGCGAAAGAAAGGTCAGGCCGTCACCCAGGGCGTCGAAGGAGAGGCTGTCGCCGTCGGCAGCCGGCTGCGGCCCCAGCGCCTGCTGCACCGGCTGCAGGTGCAGGCGCGTCCATTCGGTGCGGGCGATCGGCCATTCGTCTTCGGTGCGCTCGACGAAGCGGTCCACATGGCGCACCTGCAGTCGCACGGCCGCCTCCTGGTCCCAGCCGGTCGGCTCGCCTTTGAGGAAGTGGCCGAAGAAGCGCTTCTGGATCGCGACGCCGTAGTCCGTGTAGAAGTGCGTCCAGTGTTCCAGGCCGTGCAGCTCCAGCCACTTGTGCCTGGAGGCCGCACGCACGAAGGCTTCGGTGTTGCCGCGCAGGTGCAGGCCCTGGCCCCCCCAGTTGCCCGCCGACAGGAAAGGCACCGTGATGCGGTCCCACTGCGCCGAGCGCTCGCGGTGGTAGTCGTCGTCCAGCGGGTGGGCCAGGATGTCGTCGCCGAACGAGCAGCGGTTGGCGGCCAGTTGCGCGTCCGACAGCGTCTGGTCACCGCATACCAGCAGCGGGCTGGAGCGGCTGCGCGGCCCGCGCTCGCCCAGACCGTGCTGCACGGTCTTGACCTGCATGTCGTACCAGTTGGCCCAGAACGTGGACAGGATGCCGCCGTGGTGCGTCATGTCGCGGTACCAGTCGGCCGCGCCTTCCCAGATGCACATGGCGGCCAGGTGCGGCGGCTGCAGCCCCGCCACCTGCCACTGGTTGATGCCGAAGTACGAAACGCCCGACAGTCCCACCTTGCCGTTGGACCAGGGCTGCACGCCAGCCCATTCGATGCAGTCGTGGAAGTCGCGCGTCTCGCGCATCGAGAAGTGGTCGACGAAGCCGGACGAGCGGCCGCAGCCGCGCGAATCGACCCGCACGCAGACGTAGCCGTCCGGAACCCACTTCTCCGGATCCACCACTTCCCAGTTCTGGTACAGGTTGGATGAGCCGTGCGGCACGTCGGGATGGTCGCTGACCATCTTCTGCCAGGCGCTGGGGTAGCCGTCCTGGAAGGCCAGCCCCTTGGCATACGGCCCGTAGCTGAGAAGCACCGGGTATTGGCCAGGCTCGGCCGGACGGAACACGTCCGCGCGCACCACCACCCCATCGTCCATGGCGATGCCGACGTCCCAGTCGATGACCATCGTGGAATGCATGAGCGCCGGCGGCACCGCCTTATTGATCGATCACTAAACAGCGCGCATTGTTCGACCCGCCCGACAGCCGTGCATCCGGACCAACCCCTAGCGGAGCGGCCGCTCGCTGCCGCTCGACGGCTGCGCCGCGTGCTATGTTCTGAACAGGTCATCCCGAGCGGCCGCAACGGCCCGGCTCCCTCATCAAGGACACCCCATGCCAAGCAGGACCAACGAGCCGTCGGTGCACGGCCTTTTCATCGACGGGCGCGAGGTGCCGGCCACCGGCGGCGAACTGCTCGATGTGCTCAATCCGGCCACCGGCGACGTGCTGGCGCGCATCGGCCATGCCGGTTCGGCCGACGTCGACCTGGCGGTGTGCAGCTCGCGCGCTGCCTTCGACAGCCCTGGATGGGCAGGCATGTCCAACCGCACGCGCGCCAAGTTGATCAACAAGCTGGCCGACGTGTTCGAAGCCCACCTGGACGAGATGTACCAGCTGGAGACCGCCAACAACGGCCGGTCCCTGAACGAGACGCGGGCGCAGATCTCGCGGTTGCCCGATTTCTTCCGCTACAACGCGGGGCTGGCCATCGCCCGGCGCGACTCGGTGATCCCGGTCGACGGCAACTACCTCAACTACACGATCCGCACGCCGGTGGGCGTGGTGGGCAACTCCACGCCGTTCAACCATCCGTTGATGATCATGGTCAAGAGCCTGGCGCCCACGCTGGCGTCCGGTTGCACCACGGTGGTCAAGCCGTCGGAGTACACCCCGCTGACCACGCTGCGGCTGGCGCAATTGTTCGTCGACGCAGGCCTTCCGCCCGGCTGCTTCAACGTCGTCACCGGCCTGGGTCCCACCACCGGCAAGGCCCTGGCGCAGCACCCCGGCCTGGCCAAGTGGGTGCTCACCGGCGGCACCGAGGCCGGCCGAATCACCGGCGCGCTGGCTGGCAACAACTTCGCCCACCAGACGCTGGAGCTGGGCGGCAAGACGCCGGTGCTGGTGTTCGACGACTTCGACGTCGAGCAGGCGGTGAACTACGCAGCGTTCGGCGCCTTCATCGGCGCCGGTCAGACCTGCATCTGCGGCAGCCGCCAGATCGTGCACGAGAAGGTGTACGACGAATTCGTCGAGCGCCTGGCCGCCAAGGCCAAGACCATCCGCATCGGCAACCCGGCCGACCCTGCGGTGCAGTTGGGTCCGGTGGTCTCGGCGCGCCAGCAGCAGCGGGTGCTGAACTACGTGCGCATCGGACTGGAGGAAGACGGGGCGCGCCTGGTGGCCGGCGGCAAGGTGCCCACCGACCCGGCCCTGAAGAACGGCTTCTTCGTCGAGCCCACGGTGTTCGCCGACGTCACGCCGCGCATGCGCATCTTCCAGGAGGAGGTGTTCGGCCCCTTCGTGTCGATCAGCAAGTTCAGCACCGAAGAGGAGGCGCTGGCGATGGCCAACGATTCGCCGTTCGGGCTGGCCGGCGCCATCCGCACCAAGGACGTCACGCGTGCGCACCGGGTGGCCGCGCGCCTGAAGTGCGGCATCGTCTGGATCAACGACCACCACCGGCTCGACCCCGCGTCGCCGTGGGGCGGCGTGAAGGACTCGGGCATCGGCCGCGAGGGCGGCACCGAATCGTTCGACCAGCACTTCGAGACCAAGAGCGTCATGGTGCGCCTGGATGACGCGCCGTTCGACTGGTACAAGGACACGGCCAACCAGCCGCGGCTGAATTGAAGGACTCCATGCAATCCACATCCACACCGGCGAGCGCTTTCCGGGACGTCGTCGTCGACGTCGGCGGCAAGCAACTCGGCGCGCGCGTCGGCGGAGCCGGCGCGCCCATCGTGCTGTTCCATTCACTGCTGGCCGACCGGTCCAGCTTCGACCGCATCACCGAGCCGCTGGCGCGCACGCACCGTGTCGTTGCGCTGGACCTTCCCGGGTTCGGCGCTTCGCAGGCCGTGGGCAGCCAGCTGGAAGCGATTGCCGACCACATTGCCTCGGCGCTGGGCAAGCTGGACCTGGGGGGCAGGCCCATCCTGCTGGGCAACGGCTACGGCGGCTTCGTGGCCCTGGTCACGGCCATTCGCCACCCGGCCTTGGCGGCGCGTCTGGTGTTGGCCGACTGC
>JAQGMY010000081.1 GCA_028292105.1 Ramlibacter sp. | reverse complement strand
GCGCCCACCAGTCGCGCCAGGTCCTGCGCGCTCGACTGGTTCTTGCTCGAAAGGCCGGTCGGTTCGACGTAGCGCGTGTCCTTCATGCCCAGCAACTGCGCCCGTCCGTTCATCGCCTCGACGAAGGCGTTCATGCCGCCCGGATAGGTGCGGCCCAGTGCGTGGGCAGCGCGGTTCTCGCTGGACATCAGCGCCAGGTGCATCAGTTCGCCGCGGCTCAGCGTCGTGCCGACCTTCAGGCGCGAGCTGCTGTGCTTTTCGGTATCGACGTCGTCATCCGTGATGGCGATCTGTTCGTCCATCGGCAGCTTGGCTTCGCTGACGATCAGGCCCGTCATCATCTTGGTCAGAGAGGCGATCGGCAGCACCGCCGAATCGTTCTTGCGCAGCAGGACTTCGTTGGTGTCCTGGTCGATCACGAAGGCGACGCTGGATTTCAGGTCCAGGTCGTCGGAGACCGAGTGCAGGCCGGCAAGCTGGCCGAAGGACGGCCGCGGGGGCACCGCCGGGGCCGCCATGCGCACGACGGAGCGGCGCGATTGCCGGGCCATGATCACCGTGCCGAAGGTCTTGCTGACCCGGGCCCGCTTGACGATGGAGGGGCCGTGCTTTTCCGTGACGACGCGTTTGCTGGCGGCCAGGACGCCGGCGGGAGCCAGCGTGAGGGCCAGCAGGCTGAAGGCAAGGGTGTGAACGTAGAACTTCAAGGCCGGCCACTCCTAAACGATGCGCGGTGTGCAGTGAACCAATGCAACGCGCTACCAAGGTCTTCAGTGTACTCCGGCGCCGCAATAGTTACACCGATCAAGCACTTAGGAAGACAACCTAATGCAGAGCGATCAGTGTAGGCCAATTCCTACCCTTGTGCGGCAACTCGATCAGCTTTGCTTTGCAACTTGTTCAGGGCACTCAGATAGGCCTTGGCCGAAGCCACCACGATGTCCGGATCGGCGCCGACGCCGTTGACCACGCGGCCGGAATTCTGGAGACGAACGGTCACCTCGCCCTGACTCTCGGTCGACCCCGAGATGGCGTTCACGGAATACAGCACCATTTCGGCGCCGCTCTTGACGTAGCTCTCGATGGCCTTGAGCGACGCATCCACCGGCCCGTTGCCGTCCGACTCGCCGCGCACTTCCTTGCCGTTGGCGGCGAAGACCACCTGCGCGTGCGGCCGTTCACCGGTTTCGCTGTGTTGCCGCAAGGAAACAAGCCGATAGGTTTCCTGCTCCTGCGACAAGGCTTCGTCGCTCACCAGCGCCAGGATGTCCTCGTCGAAGATCTCGCTCTTGCGGTCCGCGAGGTCCTTGAAGCGGGCAAAGGCAGCGTTGGCTTCCGCCTCGCTTTCGAGCTGCACGCCCAGTTCCTGCAAGCGCTGCTTGAAGGCATTGCGGCCGGACAGCTTGCCCAGCACCATCTTGTTGGAGCTCCAGCCGACGTCCTCGGCCCGCATGATCTCGTAGGTGTCGCGCGCCTTCAGCACGCCGTCCTGGTGGATGCCACTGGCGTGGGCGAATGCGTTGGCTCCGACGACGGCCTTGTTGGGTTGCACGACGAAGCCCGTGGTCTGGCTCACCATGCGGCTGGCCGGCAGGATGTGCCTGGTGTCGATGCCCACCTCCAGCCCGAAGTAGTCCTTGCGGGTCTTGACGGCCATGACGACCTCTTCCAGCGAGCAGTTGCCGGCGCGCTCGCCCAGGCCGTTGATCGTGCACTCGACCTGGCGCGCGCCGCCGATCTTCACGCCGGCCAGCGAGTTGGCCACCGCCATGCCCAGGTCGTTGTGGCAGTGCACCGACCAGATGGCCTTGTCGGAGTTCGGGACCCGTTCGCGCAGGGTCTTGATGAAGGTGCCGTACAACTCCGGCACCGCATAACCCACCGTGTCGGGGACGTTGATGGTGGTCGCGCCCTCGGCAATGACGGCTTCGAGCACGCGGCACAGGAAGTCCATCTCGCTGCGGTAGCCGTCCTCGGGCGAGAACTCGACGTCGCCGCACAGGTTGCGCGCGAACCGCACCGACAGCTTGGCCTGCTCGAGCACCTGCTCGGGGGACATGCGCAGCTTCTTCTCCATGTGCAGCGGCGACGTCGCGATGAAGGTGTGGATGCGGGCCCGGCTGGCGCCCTTGAGCGCCTCGGCGGCGCGGCTGATGTCGCGGTCGTTGGCGCGCGAGAGCGAGCAGACGGTGGAGTCCTTGATCGCGGCGGCGATCGCCTTGACGGCCTCGAAGTCGCCGTTGGAGCTGGCGGCGAAACCGGCCTCGATGACGTCGACCTTGAGCCTTTCGAGCTGGCGCGCGATGCGCAACTTCTCGTCCTTGGTCATCGACGCCCCCGGCGACTGCTCGCCGTCGCGCAACGTGGTGTCGAAGATGATCAGTTGGTCTGCCATGCCGTCTCCTGCTCGGTGGTGCGTCCGGTGGCGCGCTGCAGCCCGGACACGATAGCCTTGAGCGATGCCGACACGATGTTCGCATCCATGCCGACGCCGAACAATGTCTTGTCCCCGATGCGCAGCTCGAGATAGGCGACCGCCCGCGCGTCCGCGCCCGAGCCGATGGAA
>JAQGMY010000071.1 GCA_028292105.1 Ramlibacter sp. | reverse complement strand
CCGGTGTGATCGCCGGGTGACGCGACCGCCGCAGACTGGCTGCGAGCCGTGACCCATACCGCAGCCTTGCCGCCCTACCGGGAATGACGCCATGCCGTTGTTCGAAGACCGAAGTGCCGCCTTCATCGTGCGGGTGTGGTGTGAAAGCGGCGGCGAGGTACCGGGTGCAGTGCGGGCCTGGCGCGGATCGATCGAACACGTTGCCACCGGCGAACGGAGTTTCTTCATGGACCTGGAAGCAGTGATCGCCTTCATGCGACCCCACCTCGTCAGCTTGGGGATCGAGGAGCCCACCAGGTTCTGGGAACGCGTGGACGACCTCGCGACGCCCGTCGTGCCGCCCATCCCCGTGCTGCCGCCAGCCCGGCCGCAGCGCAAGTTGTCACGTACGCGCTGAGCGCGCCACCCCGCAGCCCTTGAATCCCAGCGCGAACACCAGGAGAGCGCCATGCCCCGTATCCAGGCCAACCGCGACACCATAGACGACCGCTTCAGCGTGCTCGGCTTCACCGTGCGCACCGAAAGCCCGTTGTTCGAGGTGGCGGTAGCGACCGACCCCAACCTGTTCAAGCCGGAGAACAAGGGCCGCCGCGCCCACGCCAACTTCTACTCGAGCCGGGCCAACGGCATCACCCGCGCGCGCCGCGGTGAAGCGGTGTACCTGGTGCCGCCGGACGTGCTGGGCAACTTCGTCGGCCAGCCGCGTCTGTACTTCGGCCTGGCGACCTACCGCGAGAACACCCGCGGCGCGCCGGACTTCGTGCAGGCGCCGAGCGACGGCTCCATGTACGTGAGCATGCGGCAGCTGACCGAGCGCGGCCTGCGCCGCTCCATGATGCCGCAGGGCGGCTCCTCGTACGGCCAGCCGAACGGCCGCGACGCCAGCCTCGACTGGGGCGGCGACATGGCCGTGAACGTGGCAACGCCGAACACCGCCACGGCACCGGCTGCCGCCACCAGCCCGCGCAATGCGGCTGCCCCGGCCAACGCGACGCCCGCCGTCGCTGTCGCCGCGGGCGAGTACGACGACGGCTTCGGCCTGTTCCCGGAGGCCGAGCAGCAGCCGGTGACCTCGGGCGCGCTGGACCTGCTGCTCAAGGACTACAACGGCGGGCTGCTGGAGCAGCTGCGCTTCTTCGGCGAAAGCGTGCAGTGGTTCGCCGGCGTCACCGACACCCGCAACTTCCCGCACTCGGCCATCTGCCAGGTGTTCGATCCGGCGCAAGGCACCGAGGCCGAGCACGGCACGGCCTTCTACATCGGCCGCAACCTGCTGCTCACCGCGGCCCACGTGGTGGCCGGCAAGAGCAGCCTGATCGTCGTGCCGGGCAAGAACGGGCAGGGCGTGGACACCACGCACGAGCCCTTCGGCCGCTTCAGCGTGGCCGCGGCCAACTGGCGCGCCCACGAGCGCTACCAGGCCAGCAGCCGCAACTTCGACTTCGCCATCATCAAGACCACCACCGCGGCGCCCGGCGGCCGCTGGTTCAATCTCCTCGAAGAGCTGCGGCAGTCGCGCCCCGAGGGCGTGGTGGTGTGCGGCTATTCGGTGCGCTCGCGCCAGACCGATATCGTCAGCCGGCTGGTCAACCGCACCATCGACACGCGCAAGCAGCACCTGCACGGCGGCGCCGTGCGCAGCCTGACCGACGAGACCTTCGACTACGACATCCAGACCCTGCCGGGCGCCAGCGGCTCGCCGGTGTACTGGATCGAAGCCGCCGCCACGCCGCGCGCGCACCTGGTCGGCGTGCACGTCGCCGGCTCGGACGACGTCACCAACCGCGGCTGCCGCCTCACCGACGCCAAGATCGCCTGGATCCGCGCCCGCGCCGCCGAATGGGGCCAGTCGAACGCGATGGACACCGAGGACGCCGAGCAGGACCTGGCCGGCGCGCTGGCGATCCCGCTCGATCCCGGCGCCGGTGGCCGCTCGATCGGGGTGGGCGCGCTGCAGGCGGGCGACATCATCGTCTCGACCACCAGCCAGTTCGTCTCGCGGGCGATCCGCCTCGGCACCTTCTCGCCGGTCAGCCACACGATGCTGTACGTCGGTGACGGCAAGGTGATCGAGGCCATCGGCTCCGGGGTGCGCGAGACCACGCTCGCCGCGGCCATGGCCGACGCGATCCTGGCCGTGGCCTATCGCCACCCGCGGCTGGACGCCGCCCATGCGACGGTGGCGGTGGCCTATGCCCGCACCCGCATCGGCAATCCCTACAACTACGCCGGCGTCGCCTACCAGGGCTATCGCCTCCTCAACCCGCTGCCCGCCGCGGTGATCGACGTGATCGCCCGCCGCCTCGGCGTGGAGGTGGGTCAAGCCGGCGCCTGTTATTGCTCCGAGCTGGTGCTGGAAGCCTTCGAACGCGCCGGCGTCCCGCTGGCCGCGCGGCCGGCCCAGAGCACGCCCGACCAGGTGGTGCAGATCGCCCGCAGCAACATGGCTTACGTCGGCCACCTGAAGGCCGAAGACGTGCCCCTGGGCATCCAGCTGGGACTGGCCGATGCGCTCGGCCGGCCGCAGGCCGGCAGCTTCTCGGTGCACTGGAGCGACGTGCCCCTGTATGCGCAGACCAGCCAGGCGTCGTGCTGGGCGGCCGCCGCCGCCATGATCGTCAGCTGGCGCGACCAGGTGTCGATCGGCGATGAAGCCATCGCATCGCACGTGCCGGTTTTCAACGCCTACAAGCGCGGGCTGTTCCCGGCCGAGCGGCGCCCGCTGGCCGACGCCTGGAACCTGGTGCCCGAGCCGCCGGCCTCGTACACCATCCCGGCCTGGTGCCGCATGCTCAGCGACAGCGGCCCGATCTACCTCGACATGAACTGGTCCCCCGGCGTCGGCGGCCATGCCCGCGTGCTGGTCGGCATGACCAGCGGCGGCGCGCCCGATGGCTCCGACACCTTCATGTACATGCACGATCCGTGGCCGGGCAGCCCGGGCCGCATCAAGCTGCCGTTCGCTGAATTCCTGCGCCTGTACGAAGGCCGTGTCGGCAACTCGGGCGGCCAGCTGCAGTACCAGATCCTGCACTCCGACGGCGTGCCCGCCGGCCGCCGCAGCGTCACCGCGGCACCGTTCGCCCTGAGCCTGGCCCAGGACGTCGAGCCCGACGACTACGCCGACCGGCTGGCCGAGGCGCAAGGCGTCGCCCCCAACCAGGCCGAGGGCCGCGCCCGGCCGGCGCCGCCGCCGCGCATGCAGCAGCCGGAGTCGGAGGCGCAGGCCGTGCCCGCCGTGGTCCCGATCGTCAGCACCATCGTCGGCGCGACCATGACGCGGGTGATGAACAACGTCGGCGACATCACCTGGGAACTGGACCAGATGCGCGGCCTGAAGCATCCGAACGACCAGGCGCCCGCAGCGCCGGCGGCGTTCCAGGACGGCCCGGTGGTGCGGCTGGTCGACTGGCCGAAGTTCGACGTCGGCGGCGTCGACGAGATCAGCGCCGGCTTCGAGATCAGCTGGCAGCACAACGGCACTTCGCTGGGCAACGTGCAGATCAACAACGTGGCGACCAACGACGCCGTCGGCTGGGGGCTGCACGTGAAGGCGCAGATCATGGACGACAACATCGTCTACCCGCGCAACAGCCCGAGCTTCGCCGCGCTGCGCGTGCGCTTCGACTACCGCTTCAGCGCGATCGTCGGCTCCGACCGGCTGGCGTACCGCATCGTCCACCTGTTCGCCAACGGCAGCTACAACACGTCCGGCGACTGGACGCAGAACACCTTCCTGTGAGTCCACCGGCCCACTGCCATGGATGCCCGTCCCACCCCCCCTCCACCAGCGCACGTCGGCTTCGTCGACGCCGCGCCGGCGCAGGCGCAGGCGCTGCCCGGCATGTTGCCGGGCAGGGCGCTGCCGGGATTGGGGCGCGGCGTGGGCAACAACCAGCCCGTGGCCGCGGCGCCGGCGGCGCCGGCCGCCGCTGCCACGCCCAAGTTGCCGCCGACGGATGCGCTCGCCGGCCGCACCGGCGCGCTGGTCAACGAGGTCGATTTCCCCGGCTTCGTGGCGCAGCTGGTGCACGGCACCTTCGATGCCATCGTCGACGCATCGATCCGGCAGATGGAGAGCTTCTCCGACCTGCTCGCCTCGGTGTCCAAGACCACCGAGCAGTTCACGCAGGAAAACGTCAGCTCCGACCAGGCCCGCGACTGGCTGGCGCAGCACTATCCCGGCGACGTGCTGCTGCACCTGCCGCGCGGCACCGACGAAGTCGCGGCCGGGGCCCAGGTGATGCCGCGCAGCGAAGGCGCCAGCCCGGCATGGCTGGCCGACTTCGGCCTGGAAGGGCAGGAGCTCACCACCGAATTGCTGGAGCAGCAGGTGCTGCCGCAGGCGCGCCTGAAGGTCGGCGGCGACCGGCTGCAACTGCTGTCCACGATGGTCACCCTGGGCCTCAACCGGGTGGCGGTGAAAGACGGCTCGGTCAGCGCCAAGGTGATGTTCCGGGCGGCGGCCAAGGAGGCCAACACGGTGCAGTACGCCCAGGGGCCCGACGGCAACGGCGGCGGCGGCGGCGCCGGCTCGAGCAACTGGGGCACCCGCGGCAACAACGCCTATGCCGGCGTGCAGACGCTGGTGCAGACGGTCAGCGTCAACGCGCAGAGCAGCACCGAGCTGCGGGCCGACCTGTTCGGCGAGGTCAAGCTGAATTTCGTCACCGAGACCTTGCCGCTCGACAAGCTGGCCGATCCGGTCAAGCGCGGGATGATCCAGCGCCACGCCGCGCCCGGCGGCACCGCCATCGCACCGGTCACGCAGGTCGCGGCGGCGGCCCCGGCGGTCGCGCCAGGAGCACCATGATGCTGCGCGAACTGCATGAAGTCATCACCGAGCTGCAGGACAGCGTGGCGCCGCTGGCGCGCGCCGCGGCTTCCGGGCTGCGCCTGAGCGCGCTGGAACTGAACCTGCCGCTCGACATGACGCTGCGGCTGCGCGATGGCGGCTGCGTGCTGCTGGCCGACGTGCCGCGCAACCTGGCCGATGCCAGCTGGCAGCTGGAGCCGAGCCGGCTGCAGCTCACGTTGACGGCCAGCCCGACGCTCGCCGAGGGGGCCGCATGAACGCCCGTCCCGCCCAGGCCTTGCCGCCGCTGGTGCAGAACGCCGGCGTGCCCTTCGACGTGCTCATCCAGGCGCTGACCGAGCAACTGGACAAGGCCCAGGCCACCATGGCGCTGAAGGCGCGCATCGGCAAGCTGCCGATGACCTTCGCCGTCAAGGACGTGTCGCTGGACCTGCGCGCCTTCGTGCAGGTGATCGACGACGACGTCTATGTGCGTCCGGCGGGCCCGGGCGACGCCGGCGCCAGCAGCATCAAGCTGGCGCTGACCACGATCACCCGGCCGATGATCGAAGAGAACGCGATGAACTTCCACGCCGAGGACCCCAGGTTCTCGCTGCGCGAAGCCCTCGGCGACCACATCAACGCCGAGGACCAGCGCAGCCTCGAGCGCATCGGCGTGCGCTCGATCGGGCAGCTCAATGAACTGCGGCAGGCGGCCGGCGCCGACGTGGTGGCGCGGCTGGCGCGCATGCCGGTGGGCCGGCTGCAGCAGGCGATGTTCGCCGCCAGCGCGCCGCGCATCACGCAAGTCGAGCGCGACCCGACGCCCGCGCCCGCCGCGGTACCGGTGCCGCCGCCGGTCAGCGTGGCGCCGCCGCCGCCGCGCTTCGTGGCGCCGGTGCCGCCGCGCTCGCTGCCGGCCGAAGCACCGCCCCGCCTGGTCGTCCCCACCCCGGTGCAGAAGCTGCCGCCGGTGCTCAACGGCGGCCCGATCGACATCCTGCGCGCTGCGCTGCCGCAGCCGGCCCGCATGCACGTCGCCGCCCCCATGCTGCAGCCCGGGCGCATGCCGATGGTCCGTGCCGGTGGTGCGCCGGTGCCGGTGATCCTGGCGCAGGGCGAGACGCTGGTGCTGCAACCGCTGGCGCACCAGCTGGGCACGCTCGCCGAACTGGACTTCGGCGACGGCAACGTGGCCACCATGCGGCTGGCCGACGGCAGCGTCGGCAGCTGGCAGGCCGCCGCCGGCGAGGAGGCCACATGAACGCGCTGATCGCCCGCGTGCCGCGCCGGCTGCTCGTCACCTTGCACCTGGGCGAGGTGCCGGAGCACCTGCCGGCCTGGCGCGCCACCACGCACCATGGCGTAGCGCCGGCGCAGAAGATCGACGGCGGCATCGTCGACCGGCTGCTGCGCGAGTTCGGCGGCGCGTTCCGCTGCGCCCGCGTGCACAGTGCCAGGCGCCCCCGCAACACCGCGGTCGCCGGGGCCCGGCGCTTCGACGACGTCGAACAACTCAGCGGGGTGGCGCGCGTGCTGCGCATCGAGGTGCAGCAAGACGAGCAGTTGCACGAGCTGGTGCAGGCCCTGCGGCAGGTGCCCAGCGTCGAGAGCGCGCTGTGCGAGCACCTGAGCTTCGCGCCGCTGGACGCCCGCTCCTTCGCCGATCGGCCGGCAGCCCAGGCGGGGCGGGCCTACGACGCGCAGGAGGCGTGGCAGCCGCGCGAGCAGATCCGCCTGCCGCAGGCCCTGGGCTACACCCAAGGCGACGCCGCCGTGATCGTCGGCCTGGTCGACACCGGCGTGATGGCCCAGCACCCGGCCTTGCCCGAGGCGGCGCTGCGGCGCGGCTTCGACACCGTCGACCTCGACCCGGCGACGGTGGGCGGGCTGGCGCTGGTCGGCGACAGCGCCCACCGCGACGAGGACCCGGGCGACGACGTCGGCCACGGCACCGGCTGCGCCGGCATCCTGCGCGCCGACGGGCTGGACCTGCCGCCGGGCGGCGCCGGCCTGTGCAGCCTGCTGCCGGTGCGCGTGCTGGCGGCCGCGCAGTCCGGCGACCGGCGCGTCGGCGTCGGCTCCATTGCCAACATCGACGCCGGCATGAAGCGCCTGATCGACCTTGGCGCCAAGGTCATCAACATGAGCTTCGGCACGGCCGAAGCCCAGTTGCCCGCCGGCGGCGCCCTGCCGCATCTGGAAGTGGTGCGCTACGCGCTCGCGCGCGGCGTGATCCTGGTGGCGGCCAGCGGCAACTCCGGCCTGGCCGAGCGCTACTTCCCGGCGGCGCACGACGGCGTGATCGCGGTCGGCTCGGTCAATCCGCGCGGCGAGCCTTCACGCTTTTCCACGCGCGGCGAGCATGTCGCGCTGTGCGCGCCGGGCGAAGGCATCTGGACCTGCGGCCTCGGCGGCCCGGACGCCGGGCGCGGGCTGCAGCGCGCCAGCGGCACCAGCTTCGCCGCGCCCTTCGTCACGGCCGCCTGCGCCTTGCTGGCGGCGCGCGCCAA
>JAQGMY010000053.1 GCA_028292105.1 Ramlibacter sp. | reverse complement strand
CCATCGGGCGTGGTCTCGCCCATGCGCACGCCCAGCCTGTGCTCCAGGTGGTGCAGCGCCTTGGCGCCGTCGCGCAACTGGCATGGCAGGTTGGTGCACACGTTCAGCTTGTACTTGCCCACCGGCGCCTGGTTGTACATGTTGTAGAAGGTGGTGACCTCGTGCACCGCGATCGGCGGCATGCCCAGGTACTGGGCGACCACCTTCTCCGCGATGGTGTCGACGAAGCCCTGCTCCTGCTGCACGATGGCCAGCAGCGCCATGACGGCCGACTGCTTCTGGTCGGCCGGGTACTTGGCCACTTCGCGGTCGAAGCGCGCCTTCATGTCGTCGGTGATGGCGGTCATCGATCGATCTCCCCGAACACGATGTCCATGGTGCCGATGATCGCGACGGCGTCGGCGATCATGTGGCCGCGGCCCATCTCGTCGAGCGCGGCCAGGTGCGAAAAGCCCGGCGGGCGGATCTTCAGGCGGTACGGCTTGTTGGCGCCGTCGCTGACGATGTAGATGCCGAACTCGCCCTTGGGGTGTTCCACGGCGGCATAGGCTTCGCCCTCGGGCACGCGGAAGCCCTCGGAGAACAGCTTGAAGTGGTGGATCAGCTCTTCCATGTTGGTCTTCATGGATTCGCGGTCGGGCGGCGCCACCTTGTGGTTGTCGGTGATGACAGGGCCCGGGTTGACGCGCAGCCAGGCGATGCACTGCTGGATGATGCGGTTGGACTCGCGCATCTCCTGCACGCGCACCAGGTAGCGGTCGTAGCAGTCGCCGGTCTGGCCCACCGGGATGTCGAAGTCCATCTTGTCGTAGACCTCGTACGGCTGCGTCTTGCGCAGGTCCCACAACACGCCGGAGCCGCGCAGCATCGGGCCGGTGAAGCCCTGGTTGAGCGCGCGCTCGGGCGTCACCACGCCGATGCCGACGGTGCGCTGCTTCCAGATGCGGTTCTCGGTCAGCAGGCTCTCGTATTCGTCGACGTACTTGGGGAAGCGCCTGGCGAAGTCGTCGATGAAGTCCAGCAGGGAACCCTGCCGGTTCTCGTTCATGCGGTCGATTTCGCGCTGGTTGCGCACCTTGCTCGCGCGGTACTGCGGCATCGCGTCCGGCAGGTCGCGGTAGACGCCGCCCGGACGGAAGTACGCCGCGTGCATGCGGGCGCCCGAGACCGCCTCGTACATGTCGAAGATGTCCTCGCGCTCGCGAAAGCAGTAGATGAGGATGTTCATCGCACCGCAGTCGAGCCCGTGCGCGCCCAGCCACAGCAGGTGGTTCAGCAGGCGCGTGAGCTCCGCGAACATGACGCGGATGTACTGCGCGCGGATCGGCACCTCGACACCCAGCAGCTTTTCGATCGCCAGGCAGTAGGCGTGCTCGTTGGCCATCATCGAGACGTAGTCCAGCCGGTCCATGTAGGGCAGGGACTGGATGTAGGTCTTGGTCTCGGCGAGCTTTTCGGTGGCGCGATGCAGCAGGCCGATGTGCGGATCGGCCCGCTGGATCACTTCGCCATCGAGCTCCAGCACCAGGCGCAGCACGCCGTGCGCGGCGGGATGCTGGGGACCGAAGTTGAGCGTGTAGTTCTTGATCTCTGCCATTTACTGGAGCCCGCCGTACTTCTCTTCCCGGATGATCCGCGGCGTGATTTCGCGCGGCTCGATCGTGACGGGCTGGTAGATCACGCGCTTCTTCTCGGCGTCGTAGCGCATCTCGACGTGGCCCGACACGGGGAAGTCCTTGCGGAACGGGTGCCCGATGAAGCCGTAGTCGGTGAGGATGCGGCGCAGGTCCGAGTGGCCTTCGAAGATGATGCCGAACAGGTCGAACGCTTCGCGCTCGAACCAGTTGGCGGCCGTCCAGACGCCGGTGATCGTATCCACCACCGGCAGTTCGTCGTCGGGCGCGAACACGCGCACGCGCACGCGCTGGTTCAGGCTGATCGACAGCAGGTGCACGACGACCGCATAGCGCAGGCCGTCCCACTCGCCGGCCTTGTAGTCGGAGTAGTCGACGCCGCACAGGTCGATCATCTGTTCGAACTGGCAGCCCGGCGCGTCCTTGAGCACGCGCATCGCTTCGAGGTAGTCCTGCGCGCCCACGATCACCGTGACCTCGCCATGCTTCATGGCGATGTGCCTGGCCTTGTCGCCCAGCGCCGCGGTGACGGCTTGCAGAGTCGCGTCGATCCCGGGGGTGACGGCAGCGAGGTTCGACTGCATCAGGTCCTCGCGATGGTCTGGGTGCGGCGGATCTTCTGCTGCAGCTGGATGATCCCGTACAGCAAGGCTTCCGCCGTCGGCGGGCAGCCCGGCACGTACACGTCCACCGGCACGATGCGGTCGCAGCCGCGCACCACGGAATAGCTGTAGTGGTAGTAGCCGCCGCCGTTGGCGCAGGTGCCCATCGAGAGCACCCAGCGCGGTTCGGCCATCTGGTCGTAGACGCGGCGCAGCGCGGGCGCCATCTTGTTGCACAGCGTCCCTGCCACGATCATCAGGTCGGACTGGCGGGGGCTGGGGCGAAACAGCATGCCGAAGCGGTCGATGTCGTAGCGCGCCGCACCGGCGTGCATCATTTCGACCGCGCAACAGGCCAGGCCGAACGTCATCGGCCAGAGCGAGCCGGTCTTGGCCCAGTTGATGACCGTGTCCACGGTCGTGGTCACGACACCTTTTTCAAGAATGCCTTGGTCTGCCATCGTGTCTTTCTGCTATTCGTCGAATGCGCGGCGGGATCATTCCCAGTCGAGCGCACCCTTCTTCCATTCGTAGATGAAGCCCACGACCAGGATCGCAAGGAAGATCATCATGGCCCAGAAGCCCACGAGCCCGATCTCCTTGAGCGCCACGGCCCAGGGGAAGAGGAACGCGATTTCGAGGTCGAACAGGATGAAGAGGATGGCCACCAGGTAGTAGCGCACGTCGAACTTCATGCGTGCGTCCTCGAAGGCTTCGAAGCCGCATTCGTACGGGGCGTTCTTCGCGGCGTCGGGGCGGTGGTTGCCCGTGCCCAGCGCGATCATCCAGCCCATCGCCTGGGGGGCGACGCCGACACCGACGCCGACGAGGATGAACAGGAGGACAGGGAGGTACTGGTCGAGGTTCATCTGGCGCAGGTCCGCGGACTTTTTGTTGCCCGCCGGTGCGGTGCCCGGCCGGCTGTTATGTGGTGCCGTCGGCGAGACTCGAACTCGCACAGCTTTCGCCACTACCCCCTCAAGATAGCGTGTCTACCAATTTCACCACGACGGCATTCTGACTCGTTCCGACCGGCTTCAGAGGGTGCGCTTCCAGGGGAAGCGCGTGCCGGTGCAGACAACCACCAAGTGTACTCCGAAACACGAGCCCTGCTGCTGTGCAACAGGGCCGTGCGTGGGACTACTTAGTGGGGATTTGCGCGGCGCCGGAAGCCGGCGCCATGGGGGCTGACGTAGCCGGCGTGGTCGCGGCGCTTTGCGGCGCGGGAACCGACGTCGAGCCGGCGCCCGGGATCATGCCGGCGCCCGAAGCGGGCACCGCCGGTGCGTTGGGAGCGGCACGCTCCAGCACGCTGCTGCCCGAGCCGGCCGGGGCGACACTGTGGCTGAAGTAAGCCAGCGCCAGCGTGCAGGCGAAGAACACGGCCGCCAGCACCGCGGTGCTGCGCGACAGGAAGTTGGCGCTGCCGGTGGCGCCGAACAGGCTGCCGGAGGCGCCGCCACCGAAGGCGGCACCCATGTCCGCGCCCTTGCCGTGCTGCAGCAGGATCAGGCCGATCATGCCCAGCGCCGTCAGCATCTGGAGGGCCAGCACGATGGTCAACAGAACGTTCATTCAATCACTCCTAGTTTGTTCGGCCGGCCGCAGGCGCTGAGGCACTTGCGGCGGCAATGATCTGCAGGAAATCCGGGGCCTTGAGCGACGCTCCGCCGACCAGCCCGCCGTCGATGTCCGGTTGCGCCAGCAAGCTGGCGGCGTTGGCGGCATTCATGCTGCCGCCGTAGAGGAGATGCACCCGCTCGGCATGGGCGGTGGCGGCAGCCAGTTGCTGGCGCAGCAGCGCATGCACCTGCTGGGCCTGCTCGGGGCTGGCGGTCTGGCCGGTGCCGATCGCCCAGACGGGTTCGTAGGCAACGACGATCTCGCTGATGCAGTGGCCGTTGACGTGGATCACCGCGGCCATCTGCCGCTTCACCACTTCCCCGGTCTGGCCCGCTTCGCGCTCGGCCAGGGTCTCGCCGACGCAGACAATGGGGGTGACCCCATGCGCCAGCGCCGTCCTGGCCTTTTCCGCCACCAGCGCATCGGTTTCGCCGTGGTACTGGCGCCGCTCGGAATGCCCGACGATCGCATAGCGCACGCCGAACTCGCGCAGCATGGCCGCCGACACCTCCCCGGTGTAGGCACCGTTCGAATGGACCGAGACGTCCTGGGCGCCCAGTTCCAGCCTGGAGCCGGACTTGAGCATCTGCACCTGCGCCAGGTAGGGCGCCGGCACGCAGACCACGACGTCGCAGGCGACGTCCTTCGTCCCGGCCGCCAGCGCGCGCACCAGCGCATCGTTGGCTTCCAGGCTGCCGTTCATCTTCCAGTTGCCGGCGATCAGCTTCTTCTTCGACATAGTTCGCTTTGGCTCACCAGGTCAGGACGATCTTGCCGACGTGCTGGTTCGACTCCATCAGCGTGTGGGCCTTGGCTGCTTCCGCGGCCGGGAAGGTGCTGTGGATCACCGGCTTGATCTTGCCCGCTTCGATCAAGGGCCAGACGTTCTTCTTCAACGCCGCGGCGATGGCGGCCTTGAAGGCCACCGGCCGCGGACGCAAAGTGGAACCGGTGATCTGCAGCCGGCGGCGCAGCACCAGGCCGGCGTTGAATTCACTCTTGACCCCACCCTGCACCGCGATGATCACGAGGCGGCCGTCTTCGTTGAGGCACTTGACCTCGCGGTCGACGTAGTTGCCGGCGACCATGTCGAGGATCACGTCCACGCCCTTGCCGTCGGTGAGCTTCTTCGCCTCTTCGGCGAAGTCCTGCGACTTGTAATGGATGGCATGGTCTGCCCCTAGAGCAAGGCACGCCCGTACCTTTTCTTCGCTGCCGGCGGTAGCGATGACCTTGCCCGCGCCCATGGCTTTCGCCATCTGGATCGCGGTGACACCGATGCCGCTGGTGCCGCCCTGCACCATGAAGCTTTCGCCCGCTTGCAAGCGGCCGCGGTCGAACACGTTGCTCCACACGGTGAAGAAGGTCTCCGGCAGCGAAGCCGCTTCGATGTCACTCAGGCCCTTGGGTACCGGCAGGCACTGGACGACCGGCGCGACGCACAGTTCGGCGTAGCCGCCGCCAGCCACCAGGGCACAGACGCGGTCGCCCACCTTGAAGCCGGCCGCGGCCATGGCCTGGGCGTCGCCGCTGACGATCTCGCCGGCGACTTCCAGGCCCGGGATGTCGGACGCGCCCGGCGGAACCGGGTAGTTCCCGGTGCGCTGGAGCACGTCCGGCCGGTTGATGCCGCTGGCCTTGACGCGTATGAGCAGCTCGCCGGCCCCGGCAACGGGGTCGGGGCGGTCGCCCAGCCGCAGGACTTCCGGCGCGCCGGGCTGCGTGATCTCTATGGCTTTCATGGCCGGCTTACTGCTGGTTGCCGCCGCCCTGGTTGCCGCCCTGGCCGCTGCCGGATTCCTGTTGCGGCTCCGTGTTCGGCTCGCGCAGGTCCGGACGCGGCTCGCGCAGGTCGGGACGGGGTTCGCCCGCACGGTCACCGCGGTCGCCACGCGGCTCGCCACGGTCGCCACGCGGCTCCCCGCGGTCGCCACCACGGCCACCGCCGCCATCACGACGCGGCTCGCGCTCGCGGAATTCGCGCGGTTCGCGACGCGGCTCTTCCATGCCGGCCGGACGCTCGATCAGCGCCTTCATGGACAGCTTGACGCGGCCCTTCTCGTCCGTCTCCAGCACCCGGACCTTCACGATCTGGCCTTCGGACAGGTAGTCGGTGACCTTCTCCACGCGCTCGTGGGCGATCTGGCTGATGTGCAGCAGGCCGTCCTTGCCGGGCAGCAGGTTGACCAGCGCGCCGAAGTCGAGGATCTTGGTGATCGCGCCTTCGTACACCTTGCCGATTTCCACTTCCGCGGTGATCTGCTCGATGCGCTGCTTGGCCACGTCCGCCTTGGCGGCATCGGTGGCGGCGATCGTGATCGTGCCGTCTTCCTCGATGTTGATCTGGCAGCCGGTCTCTTCGGTCAGCGCGCGGATGACCGCGCCGCCCTTGCCGATGACGTCGCGGATCTTCTCCGGATTGATCTTCATCGTGTAGAGCTTGGGCGCGAAGGTTGACACCTCGACGTTGGCCGTGCTCATGTTCTCCTGCATCTTGCCCAGGATGTGCATGCGCGCTTCCTTGGCCTGCGCCAGGGCGACCTGCATGATCTCCTTGGTGATGCCCTGGATCTTGATGTCCATCTGCAGCGCCGTGATGCCGTTGGTGGTGCCGGCCACCTTGAAGTCCATGTCGCCGAGGTGGTCCTCGTCGCCCAGGATGTCGGTCAGCACCGCGAAGCGGTTGCCTTCCTTGATCAGGCCCATGGCGATGCCGGCCACGTGGGCCTTCATCGGCACGCCGGCGTCCATCAGGGACAGGCAGCCGCCGCAGACCGAAGCCATCGACGAGGAGCCGTTGGACTCGGTGATTTCCGAGACCACGCGCATCGTGTAGGGGAACTCTTCCTTGGTCGGCAGCACGGCCATGAGGGCGCGCTTGGCGAGGCGGCCGTGGCCGACTTCGCGGCGCTTGGTCGAGCCCATGCGGCCCACTTCACCGGTAGCGAAGGGAGGCATGTTGTAGTGGAACATGAAGCGGTCATCGTACTCGCCCATCAGCGCGTCGATGCGCTGCGCGTCGCGCTCGGTGCCCAGCGTGGTGATCACCAGCGCCTGGGTTTCGCCGCGCGTGAACAGGGCGGAGCCGTGGGTTCGGGGCAGCAGGCCGTGGCGGATCTCGATGGGGCGCACGGTGCGGGTGTCGCGGCCGTCGATGCGGGGCTCGCCCTGCAGGATCTGGTTGCGCACGATCTTGGCTTCGATGTCGAACAGCAGGCCTTCGACCTTGGCGCTGTCGAACGGCTCGCCGCTGTCCTTGAGGGAAGCCAGCACCGAAGCGGTGGCTTCGCGCAGGGCGTGGGTGCGGGCCTGCTTGCTGCGGACCTGGTAGGCGGCGCGGATCTTTTCTTCGGCCAGGCCGTTGACCTTGGCGATGAACGCTTCGTCCTTGGCGGGACCTTGCCAGTCCCAGACCGGCTTGCCCGCTTCGCGCACCAGTTCATGGATGGCGTTGATGGCGATGTTGCCCTGCTCGTGGCCGAACACCACGGCGCCCAGCATGATCTCTTCGGACAGCTGCTTGGCTTCGGATTCGACCATCAGCACGGCGGCTTCGGTGCCAGCGACGATCAGGTCCAGTTGCGAACCCGTGCGGGCCGTCTGGCCCGGGTTCAGCACGTACTCACCGTTGACGTAGCCCACGCGGGCGGCGCCGATGGGGCCGGCGAACGGGATGCCGGAAATCGCCAGCGCGGCGCTCACGCCGATCATGGCGGCGATGTCGGCGTCGACCTCGGGGTTGAGGGACAGCGTGTGGATGACCACGTGTACTTCGTTGAGGAACCCTTCGGGGAACAGCGGGCGGATCGGGCGGTCGATCAGGCGGCTGGTGAGGGTCTCATGCTCGCTGGGCTTGGCTTCACGCTTGAAGAAGCTGCCCGGAATCTTGCCGGCGGCGTAGGTCTTCTCGATGTAGTCGACCGTCAGCGGAAAGAAGTCCTGGCCGGGCTTGGCGGACTTGGACGCGGCCACGGTGCAGAGCACCACGGTGCCGTCGATG
>JAQGMY010000004.1 GCA_028292105.1 Ramlibacter sp. | reverse complement strand
CGCGGCGTCGTCGCCGGCCAGCTCGATGGTGTTCTCGGGCCGCATGGTGACCTCGGCCACCTCGGCCTTCAGCCCGGCGGCCAGCAGGGCGTCGCGCACCTTCTCGAAGTCGGGCGCGGCCGTCAGCACCTCGATGGCGCCGTCCTCGTCGGCCACCACGTCATCGGCGCCGGCATCCAGGGCCACCTCCATGACCTTGTCCTCGCTGGTGCCCGGCGCCAGGATGAGCTGGCCGACATGCTTGAACTGGAAGGCCACCGAGCCCTCGGTGCCCATGTTGCCGCCGTACTTGCTGAACGCGTGGCGCACTTCAGCCACCGTGCGCACCCGGTTGTCGGTCATCGTGTCGACGATGATGGCCGCGCCGCCGATGCCATAGCCCTCGTAGCGGATTTCCTCGTAGCTCACGCCTTCGAGGTTGCCGGTGGCCTTGTCGATGTTGCGCTTGATGGTGTCGGCGGGCATGTTGGCCGCCTTGGCCTTCTCGACTGCCAGCCGCAGGCGCGGATTGATCGCCAGGTCGCCGCCGCCCTGGCGCGCGGCCACCATGATTTCACGGATGACGCGGGTCCAGACCTTGCCCCGTTTCTCGTCCTGCCGCCCCTTGCGGTGCTGGATGTTCGCCCATTTGCTGTGACCGGCCACGGAATCTTCCTTGCTTGCTCTTGTGCGGTTGCTACCATCGCTTCACCCCCATTCTACTTTTTGCACCATGGCAGAACCGATGTTGATCGCCCAGAACGGCAAGACCGAGGCCTTCCTGCTGCCCGGCCTGGCCAATCGCCACGGGCTGGTCACCGGCGCCACGGGCACGGGCAAGACGGTCACGCTGCAGAAACTGGCGGAGGGTTTCAGCCGCATCGGCGTGCCGGTGTTCCTGGCCGACATCAAGGGCGACCTCACCGGCATCAGCCAGCCGGGCAAGCTCACGGGCAAGCTCGCCGACATCGTCAAGGAGCGCGGGCTGCCGCCGCCGCAGCCGCTGGCCTGCCCGACGACGCTCTGGGACGTGTTCGGCAAGCAGGGGCATCCGGTGCGCGCCACCGTCTCCGACATGGGCCCGCTGCTGCTGGCCCGCATGCTCAACCTGAACGAGACGCAGGCTGGCGTGCTGCAGATCGTCTTTCGTGTCGCCGACGCCAACGGCATGCTGCTGCTGGACCTGAAGGACCTGCGGGCGATGCTGCAGCACGTGGGCGAGAACGCCAGGCAATTCACCACCGAGTACGGGAATGTCAGCGCCGCCAGCGTCGGCGCGATCCAGCGCGGGCTGCTGCAGATCGAAGCGCAGGGCGGCGAGCAGTTCTTCGGCGAACCCATGCTGGACATCGCCGACTTCATGCAGACCGATGCAAATGGCCAGGGGGTGATCAACATCCTCGCGGCCGACCAGTTGCTGAATTCACCCCGGCTCTACGCGACCTTCCTGCTGTGGATGCTGTCGGAGCTGTTCGAGACCCTCCCGGAGATCGGCGACCCGGACAAGCCCAAGCTGGTGTTCTTCTTCGACGAGGCCCACCTGCTGTTCGACGAAGCGCCCAAGGTGCTGGTGGAGCGCATCGAGCTGGTGGTGCGACTGGTGCGGTCCAAGGGCGTGGGTGTCTATTTCGTGACGCAGAATCCGCTCGACATCCCCGACAGCGTGCTGGCGCAACTGGGCAACCGGGTACAGCACGCGCTGCGCGCCTTCACGCCGCGTGACCAGAAGGCGGTGAAGGCCACGGCCGAAACGATGCGGCCCAAGCCGGGGCTGGACATCGGAGCGGCGATCACCGAACTGGCAGTGGGCGAGGCGCTCGTGAGCTTCCTGGACAGCAAGGGCCGGCCGACCATGACCGAACGCCTGTACGTGCTGCCGCCCGGCAGCCAGATCGGCCCGATCACCCCGGAGCAGCGGCAGGCCCTGCTGGCGGGCTCGATCGTCGCCGGCGTCTACGAGAAAACCGTGGACCGCGAGTCGGCGTACGAAAAGCTGAAAGGGCGCGGCGCCGCCTCCGCAGAGGCCGGCGCGGCGGGCAGCACCGGCGGCACGGCGGGCGCCACCGCTGCGAACGGCGGCGTGATGGGCGGCCTGTCCGATGTGCTGTTCGGCTCCACCGGCCCGCGCGGCGGCAAGCGCGAAGGGCTGGTCGAGAGCTTCGCGAAATCGGCGATCCGCACGATCGGGAGCTCCGTGGGTCGTGAGATCGCGCGGGGCGTGTTGGGCAGTATCTTGGGCGGCAAGCGGCGGTAGGCGGTAGGGGCCGGGCGCGAGCTCTGGCACAAGCGTTTCCGGGCGCACCAGCGTGCGGCCGCCCGCGCACCGGTGTTGCGTCCCGCGCACGCATTTCGAGGGCAGGCCGACCGCAAGCGCTACAGTGGTTCCTTTGCCTCCTGCCTGAATGCCACTCGCAGCGCCCCCCGCCCCGGAGCCCTCGCGCTTCGACCGCATCGATGCACTCGCGGCGATCTACCTCGCCGCACCGGTCGTCCTGTTCTGCGTCGGCTGGTTGCAGCCGCCCGCGGCGGCGGCCCTGCTGCTGGCCGTGGCGGTGCTGCTGGTTCCCTTCCTGCGGCCGGTGCGCGCCGGCCTCGGCTGGCGCTGGACTGCCGGGGCCGTCGTGCTGGCAGTGGTCTGGAGCGCCCTCGGCGGGGCCGGCCACTTCTTCTACGCCAATGCGTTCGACTGGATCCCGCGCGACGCCGTGCTGCGCGACCTCTCGGTGCTGCCCTGGCCGGTGTACTACGCCGCCGAAGGCATACCCGCCCTCGCCCTGCGCGCGCCCATCGCCTATTACCTCGTGCCGGCCGGCCTCGCCAAGTTGTTCGGTGCCGCCAGCGCGGACTTCCTGCTTTACCTTTGGACCGCCGCGGGCGTCGCGCTGTTCGCGTTGCTGGGCCTGCAAGCCACCAGCAATGCGCGGCACCGCCTGCTGTGGCTCCTGCTGCTGCCCTTTTTCAGCGGCATGGACGCGCTCGGCCTCTGGCTGGACGGCAGCGGCTTCGCACCGGGCCAGCACCTGGAATGGTGGTCGGTCTTCTACCAGTACTCCTCGCAATCGACCTTGCTGTTCTGGGCCCCGAACCATGCGCTGCCGGCGTGGCTGGCCGCCGGCTGGGTGCTGAAGTACTGGAGCAGTGGCCGCATGCTGCCGGCGGCCGTGCTGTTGATCGCCGTGATGCCGCTGTGGGCACCACTGGTGTGCCCGGCGCTGGCAGTGCTGGGCATTGCCTGGTGCATCGTGCAGCCAGCGCGCCTGAGGGCGCTGCTCGGTTTTCCGGGGCTCATGCTGCTGGCCGCGCTCGCCGTCGGAACATGCACCGGCCTGTGGGTCAGCTCCGGCACCGCCGGCTCGGTGCCGATGGGGTACACGCTCTCGCCTTTCGCGCCCGCCGCCAGCGTGGTCAGGCTGGTGCGCTTCGAGCTGATCGAATGGGCCGTGCTGGCGTGGCTGGTCTGGCGGATCGTTCCGCGTTCGCTGCTGGTCCCGATGGCCTTCCTGCTGGCGGCGCTGCCCATCTTCCGCCTCGGCCTGGCGAATGACCTCGCCATGCGCGGCTCCATCCTGCCGCTGGCCGTTCTCTGGTGGTACGCCGCAGCCGAACTCTCCGCCGGTCCGATGCAGGCGTCGTGGCAACGCGCCGCGGTCGCCGGGGTCCTGCTGGTCGGCGCCCTCACCCCGGCACAGGAAGTGCTCAGGTCCCTGCGTGAACCGCGCTGGCAACCCGACCTGGTCCGCAGCTTCCCCGAAAAAGTGCGCGTTGCCACGCAGCCGCACTACTTCGTGAATGCACGGCAGTTCTCCCCTTTCCTCAGCCGGCTTTTGCGCCCTGCGTCCGAAGCGGGCACCTTCGTGGTGCCGCGAAAGCAGTAAGCTTTGCTCTTTGAAGGCCACCGATGCCCGAAGCCTCCGCCCCCCGCCACATCCGGCTGACGTCCCACGCCAGCGGCCAGGGCGCCCTGCTCCTGCACTGGGGCGCGGCCACGCCGGCGGAGCGCGGGCCGATCGTCGGCACCACCACCAAGCGCAGCCACCGCAACGTGATCGGCACGCACAGCGGTTCGTACAGCGTGTACCGCGCGCTGGCGGTGGCGGCCGGCGCGCTGTCGCGTGACCACAGGGCCGACCTGACCAACACCTCGCCGACCGACCTGATCGGGCCCTACCCGCAGTGGTCCGACCCGCAGAAGATCGTCAGCATGGACCCCTGGGGCGCCACCGTCGCCGACGTGTTTTCCGCCGAGCTCGCCGCCGGCTACGACATCCGCCCGACCATCGCCGTGACCAAGGCGCACGTGATCCTGCCGGAAGTGATCGAAGCCCTGCAGTCGGGGCGGCTCAAGGCCGACGGCAAGTTCCTGACCGAGGGCGGCGCGGCCATGGTGACCAAGGCAGCGATCGAGCCGGTCTGGTACCTGCCGGGCGTGGCCCAGCGCTTCGGCTGCAGCGAGGGCGACCTGCGCCGGGTGCTGTTCGAAGAGACCGGCGGCATGTACCCGGAGCTGGTGACCCGCAGCGACCTCGACGTGTTCCTGCCGCCGATCGGTGGGCAGACGGTCTACATCTTCGGCGACCCGCACGACCTGGCCAACCCGGCGGTGGAACTCACGGCGCGCGTGCATGACGAGTGCAACGGCTCGGACGTCTTCGGCTCCGACATCTGCACCTGCCGTCCCTACCTGACGCACGCCATCGAGGAATGCATCCAGGGCGCGCAGCGCGGCGGTGTCGGGCTGGTCTCCTATTCGCGCAAGGAGGGCCGCGCGCTCGGCGAAGTGACCAAGTTCCTGGTCTACAACGCGCGCAAGCGCCAGGTCGGTGGCGACACCGCCGACCAGTACTTCGCCCGCACCGAATGCGTGGCGGGCGTGCAGGACATGCGCTTCCAGGAGCTGATGCCCGACGTGCTGCACTGGCTCGGTGTGCGCAAGATCCATCGCCTGGTCTCCATGAGCAACATGAAGTACGACGCCATCACCAAGTCCGGCATCGAGGTGGGCGAGCGGGTCAACATCCCCGACTCCCTGATCCCGGCGGACGCCCAGGTCGAGATGGACGCCAAGAAGGCGGCCGGCTATTTCACCCCGGGCGCGGTACCGGATGCCGACGCCCTCAAGCAGACGAAAGGACGCGCCTTGTGAGGGACGCCCACTTCGCCGGCGGCAATCTCGAGGCCGACGAGGCCGCCCGGCTGCTGCGCACCACCCACGCCGTACGGGAGCGCTGCGGCCAGTTGCTGGCACGTGCCCGCGCCGGTGACTCGGCCTGGTTCGAGGTCGACGACAGCGCACTCGACGCCGCCGCGGGCGAAGTCGCCGCCGCCTGCCGCCGCCGCTACCCCAAGCTGCACATCCCCTTCCACAGCCGCTGGCGGCACTTCGAGGCCGGCGGTGTCGATCGCCGCGGGCAGCTCGAAGCGCTGCTCGGCGACGTGCCCAACGCCACGCGGGCCGAAGCGATGGTGGACCTGACCTTCGTCAGCGTGCTGCTCGATGCCGGCGCCGGGCCCGACTGGAAGTATGTCGAAACGGCCAGCGGGCAGACCTTCAACCGGTCGGAAGGACTGGCGGTCGCCAGCTTCCACGCCTTCACCGCCGGCATGTTCTCGAGCGACAAGGACCGCCCGCTGCAGGCGGATGCGCAAGGCCTGCGCGCTCTGTCGACAGACCACCTCGCCGGGGCCTTCCAGGTGAGCCCGGCCAACCCCATGGTCGGCCTCGAAGGCCGCGCGGTGCTGCTGCGCCGGCTCGGCGAGGTGATGCAGGAACAGCCGGAGGTGTTCGGCCAGCAGACGCCGCGTCCCGCCGGGATCTTCGACCAGATCGTGGCGCCGGCGCCGATCACGCCGCCCACCTCCGATGTCGCCGCCCACGACATCCTTTCGCAGATCCTGCTCACCTGCAACGGCATCTGGCCGGCCGGCAACGCGATCGACGGCGTTCCGCTGGGCGACTGCTGGCGTCATTCCGCCGTGCGCGGCGACGGCCTGTCGGACGGCTGGGTGCCCTTCCACAAGCTGTCGCAGTGGCTCACCTATTCGCTGCTGGAGCCGTTCGCGTGGAACGGCGTGACGCTGCACGGCATCGAGCAACTGACCGCCCTGCCGGAATACCGCAATGGCGGCCTGCTGCTCGACACCGGCGTGCTGCGCTTGCGCGACGCGGACGCGGCACGGCAGACCTGGCAGCCGGGCGACGAGCTGATCGTCGAGTGGCGGGCGCTCACGGTGTCCTTGCTGGACGAGGTGGCCGTGCGGGTGCGCAGCTTGCTGCACGTGGATGAAAAGCGCCTGCCGCTGGCGTCCGTGCTGGAAGGCGGCACCTGGGCCGCCGGGCGGGAACTGGCCGCGCGTCATCGCAACGGGCTGCCGCCCCTGCAAGTGGCGAGCGACGGCACGGTCTTCTGATGAACGAGCACATGCAAAGCAACAACGTCCACGTGATCGACCACCCGCTGGTGCAGCACAAGCTGTCGCTGATGCGGAACAAGGAGGCCAGCACCAACACGTTCCGGCGCCTGCTCAACGAGCTTTCGATGCTGATGGCCTACGAGGTCACGCGCGACATGCCGCTGCAGGAGGTCGAGATCGAGACGCCACTGGAGGTCACCAGGGCCAAGGTGATCGACGGCAAGAAGCTGGTGTTCGTCTCGATCCTTCGGGCCGGCACCGGCATCCTGGACGGCATGTTGAGCGTGGTGCCGGGTGCGCGCGTGGGCCACATCGGCCTGTACCGCGATCCGAAGTCGCTGATGGCGGTGGAGTACTACTTCAAGCTGCCGGAGAACGTGGAAGAGCGCGACATCATCGTGGTCGACCCGATGCTCGCCACCGGCAATTCCGCCATCGCGGCGGTCGAACGGCTGAAGGAACTGAACCCCAAGTCGATCAAGTTCGTCTGCCTGCTGACCTGCCCGGAGGGCGTGGCGGCGCTGCAGAAGGCGCATCCCGACGTCCCCATCTATACCGCCGCCATCGACCGCCAGCTCAACGAGCACGGCTACATCCTGCCCGGCCTCGGCGACGCCGGCGACCGGATGTTCGGCACCAAGTAAGCCGCTTTCATGAAGAGGACGGGTTGCGCTCGCGCGGCGGCGGCCACGCTGTGGCTGGCTGCCGCCTGCGTCCACGCCGCCCCCTTCACGCCTGCGAGCGACAGTGAAGTGGTCGAGCGGCTGCCGGTCGCGAGCGATCCCGCGCTGCGCACGGTGGAGTCGCTGCGGCGCCAGCTGGCGTCGCGCCCGGAGGACGCCAGGCTGCGGCTGGAGATCGGCGAGCGCTACTTCGCGCTGGCGATGGCGCAGGGCGACCCGCGCTACGTCGGCTACGCGATTTCCACCATCGCCCCACTGGAGAAGACCGCCGGCGGCAACGCCCGCTTCT
Source organism: Ramlibacter sp. (assembly GCA_028292105.1). Classification (GTDB taxonomy): domain Bacteria; phylum Pseudomonadota; class Gammaproteobacteria; order Burkholderiales; family Burkholderiaceae_C; genus Ramlibacter. The sequence continues at coordinate 4,375 of JAQGMY010000004.1, read as the reverse complement.
GGCTGGTGCGCGGCCAGCTGCAGCAATACGGCCATGACTTCGAGGCGGCCCTGGCCAGCCTGCGCCGCGCCAGCGAGATCGATCCGCAGGCGGTGGAGCCGGTGGCCTGGCGCGCGGCGATCCACATGGTGCAGGCGCGGTATCCGCAGGCCGCGGCCGAATGCGATCGGCTGCAGGCGATCGCGCCAGCGCTGTTCGCGCAAGGCTGCAGCAGCTACCTGCGAGCCAGCACGGGACAGCTCGCGGCCGGCTACGACGAACTCGCGAAAGCAGTGGCCGGTGCGAAGGACATGCCGCCGGAACTGCTGGTCTGGCTGCAGACGCGGCTGGCGGAGATGGCGGTGCGGCTGCAGCGCTGGGACGCCGCCGAGCGGCACTACCGCGCAGCGCTGGCGGCCGGCGTGACCGACCAGTTCCTGCTCGGGTCTTACGCCGACTTCCTGCTCCGGCGCGAGCGGCCCCGGGAAGCCTTGCAGCTGTTGAACGGCTGGGAGCGCTCGGACATCCTGCTGCTGCGGCTGGCCCTGGCTGCCCGGGTGGCCCACGACCCGCGGGCGGCGCAGTGGCGCGACCAGTTGCGCGACCGCTTTCAGGCGGCCAGCCGGCGCGGCGATCGGCTGCACGAGCAGGAAGCGGCGCGCTGGGCACTGGAGCTGGAAAACGATCCCGCCAAGGCGCTTGCTTATGCACGGAGCAACTACAGGACACAGAAGGAGCCGCGCGATGCCGAGGTGCTGCTGCGCGCAGCGCTCGCGGCGAAGCAGCCGCAGGAGGCGCAGCCGGCGCTCGACTGGTTGAAGTCAAGCGGGTATGAAGACCCGGTGCTGCAGCAGCTGGCGGCGAAGCTCCGATGATGGGCTGGCTGCTCCCGTGGCTGGGCGCCCGATGTGCCCTCGCCCTGCTCCTTTGCTGCGGCGCCGCGCACGCCCACAAACCCAGCGACAGCTACCTCAGCCTGCGCGGCCAGCCCGACGCGATCGCCATTCGCTGGGACATCGCCCTGCGCGACCTCGACTACGTGCTGCAACTCGATCGCGACGGCAACGGCGAGCTGTCCTGGGGCGAAGTGCGCCAGCGCGCCGCCGACATCGAGCGGCTCGCGATGGCCAGGCTCACCTTCTCCTCGCAAGGCCAGGGCTGTCCGGTGCAATCCGCCGGGCCGCTGATGCTGGACCAGCACAGCGACGGCACCTACGCCGTGCTGACCTTGCAGGCCCGTTGTCCCAGGCTCGCCGATGCGGTGCAGGTGCAATACGCCATGCTCTTCGACGTCGACCCCACGCACCGCGGGCTGGTGCAATGGACGCCGGCCGGCGCGGCGGGCCCGCAGGCGCTGGTCTTCGCCGCCGACTCCGCGCGGCAAGACCTGCGCCTGGTGGCGCCCAGTGCGCTGGAGACACTGCGCCAGTACGTGGTGGAAGGCATCTGGCACATCTGGATCGGTTTCGACCACATCCTGTTCCTGCTGGCCTTGCTGCTGCCGGCGGTGCTGGTGCGACGCGACCGCGGCTGGACGCCGACACCCAGCCTGCGCCGGGCGGCGGTGGAAGTGCTGAAGGTGGTGACGGCGTTCACGGTCGCCCATTCCATCACCCTGAGCCTGGCGGTGCTGGGCGTCATCAGCCTGCCCTCGCGGGTGGTGGAGTCGGTGATCGCGGCCTCGGTCGTGCTCGCCGCCCTGAACAACCTGCGCGGCACCGTCGAGCGCCGCCGCTGGGTGATGGCCTTCGTCTTCGGGCTGGTGCACGGTTTTGGCTTCGCTTCGGTCCTGGCCGACCTGGGGTTGCCGCGCGATGCGCTGGCTCTGGCCCTGGTCGGCTTCAATGTCGGCGTGGAGCTCGGCCAGCTGGCGATCGTGGCGGTGTTCCTGCCGGTGGCGTTCGCCTTGCGCGGCACCAGCTTCTACCGCGTTGGCGTGCTGACTTTCGGCTCGCTGCTGGTGGCGGTGCTGGCGACCTGGTGGTTCGTGCAGCGGGCGTTCGATCTGGCGCCGGCATGACGCCTTGCGGTCCGATAAAGTCGTGTTCTTGGGAGAATGATGATGCTCGATCTGATGGTCACCAATGCCACGCTGCCCGACGGCCGCACCGGCATGTCCGTCGCCGTCCAGGACGGCCGCATCACCGAAGTGGCCGCGGGCCTGCGAGCGCCAGCGGAAGAGACGCTCGATGCCGGCGGCAAGCTGCTGAGCCCGCACTTCTGCGACCCGCACTTCCACATGGATGCAGCCCTCAGCTACGGCCTGCCGCGGGTCAATGAAAGCGGCACGCTGCTGGAAGGCATCGCGCTGTGGGGCGAGCTCAAGCCGTTGCTCAAGGCCGAACACATGATCGACCGGGCCATCGCCTACTGCGACTGGGCGGTCGCGCGCGGCTTGCTCGCCATCCGCAGCCACGTCGACACCAGCGACCCCAGCCTGCTGCCGGTGGAGGCGATGCTGGAGGTGAAGAAGCGCGTGGCCGGCTACATCGACCTGCAGCTGGTCGCCTTTCCGCAAGACGGCGTGCTGCGCTCCAGCGATGGCGTGGACAACCTGAAGCGCGCGCTGGACCTCGGCGTGGACATCGTCGGCGGCATCCCGCACTTCGAGCGCACCATGGACGAAGGCGCCACCAGCGTCAAGCTGCTGTGCGAAGCGGCGGCGCGGCGCGGCAAGCTGGTGGACATGCACTGCGACGAGACCGACGATCCGCTGTCGCGGCACATCGAGACGCTGGCTTTCCAGACCCAGCGCCTGGGCCTGCAAGGCCGCGTGAACGGGTCGCACTGCACCTCCATGCACAGCATGGACAACTATTACGTGAGCAAGCTGATCCCGCTGATCGCCGAGAGCGGCGTCAGCGTGGTGGCCAATCCGCTCATCAACATCACGCTGCAAGGCCGGCACGACACTTACCCCAAGCGGCGCGGGATGACGCGCGTGCCGGAGCTGATGGCCGCCGGCGTCAACGTGGCGTTCGGCCACGACTGCGTGATGGACCCCTGGTACGGCATGGGCTCGGGCGACATGCTGGAAGTGGCGCACATGGGCCTGCACGTGGCGCAGATGACCAGCCAGAAGGGCGTCCGCGCCTGCTTCGACGCCGTGACCACCAACGCCGCCAAGGTGATGCACCTGCAGGGCTACGGCATCGACAAGGGCTGCCAGGCCAGCTTCGTGCTGCTGCAGGCGTCCGATGCCGTCGAGGCGATCCGCTTGCGCGCCAACCGGCTGAAGGTGTGGCGGCACGGCGTGTTGCTGGCGCAAACGCCCGAAGTCGTGGCGGCGCTGCAGGTGCCCGGCCGGCCGAACGACGTGCGCTTCCAGCTGCGCTGAGCGTCGTGGTCGAGGCGGGCCGACCCGGCCGCCAGTGACCAGCCTTGTCCTCTGCCCACGCCGCGCAGGACACGACAGCCGCCTACATCGCGCCGGTCCCGAGGCGGTAGCGTGTCTGGCATTCACGCAACGGGAGCTTCCATGAACAACGGTTCTTTGCTGGGGCAGGTCCTCGGCGGTGTCTTCGGCCAGGCGATGAGCCGCCGCGGGATGGGGGGCATGGGCGGTGGCCTGGGCAGCGGCATGGGGGGCGGACTTGGTGGGCTGGGCGGGATTGGCGGAATCGGCATGGGCAGCGTGCTGGGCGGCATGCTCGGCGGTGGCCGGCGTGGCGGCCTCGGCGGCAATCGAACGGCCTTGTTGTTGATGCTGCTGCCCTTGGCGATGCACTGGGTGCAGCGCAATGGCGGCGTCGGCGCCGTGCTGGACCGCTTCAAGCAGAAGGGTTACGACAGCCACGCGAAATCGTGGGTCGACACCGGCGAGAACGAGGCGCTCGACGACAAGACGGTCGAACAGGTCGTCGGCCGTGACGACCTGCGCCAGATGGCCGAGAAACTGGGCGTGCCCGAACAGCACGTGGCCCAGGCGTTCGCCGAAATCATGCCGCAGATGGTCGACAAGCTCAGCCCCGGCGGCCGCGTGCCACCCGAGGCTGATGACGTGCTGCACGAGGGGCGGCAGGTGCTGGAGAAGGAAATCGAGGACGTGCACTCGCGCGACACGGCGACCACGAGGCGCGCCTGAGTCCTTGCGGCGCGACTCTTTACGCGTCAGAACGACATCGTGCCGGCTCGCTCGTTGTCGACGAACTCCGGGCAACGGGTGGCTGCACCCGCTGACGACCCGAGTCACTCGGCCTTGGCTCCCGAGAACTGGACGATCCGGGCCCACTTCTCGGTTTCCATGCGATGCAGCGCCCAGAACTGCTCGGGCGTGCCGGGAATCGGCACGCCGCCCATGTCGGCCAGTTTGGCGCGCATGGCCGGATCGGCCAGTGCGGCGTTGACCTCCCGGTTCTGCCGCTCGATGTCCACCGCGGGCGTTCCCTTGGGTGAC
>JAQGMY010000025.1 GCA_028292105.1 Ramlibacter sp. | reverse complement strand
GCGCAGTAGGTGCTCAGAGGTGCAACTTCGAGGCGCCTGTTTGACCTGGATCAAGGCAGAAGCCGCGCCACCTTCCACAGTAGGGACTGCAATCACCTGGAAGGGAAACCATGAAAACGAATATCGGCAGCATGGATCGCATGTTCCGCTTGGTGATCGGAGTGGCTCTCGTGGGGCTCGCCGCCACGGACATGGTCGGCTGGTGGGGCTGGATCGGCGCCGTGCCGCTGCTCACGGCCCTGTTCGGCACCTGTCCCCTGTATTCGATGCTGGGGATCAACACCTGCGGCGTGCGGCCGTAAGGGTGGACTGACGCCGCCGTCGCGGCACGAGGCGGCGGATCACGCAGATGCACTCGCGCGCAGCGCTGCCGCGACCGCGGTGAGGAGCCGAAGATGTGGGACGCGATAGTCATCGGTTCGGGAATCGGCGGGCTGGCCGCGTCGGCGGCGCTTGCGCGGCGCGGCCGGCGCGTCCTGGTGCTCGAGCAGCATGCCGTCGCCGGCGGCTTGACGCAGACCTTCCGCCGGGGCGACTGGACCTTCGCCACCGGCGTGCACTACATCGGCGGAGTCGGGCCGCAGCCCGGCCCCGGGGGACAGTTCGGGCGCCTGCTGCAATGGCTGGGCGACGGCAGCCTGCAGTTCAGCGCCTGCGCCAACCCTTACGACATCATCCACCTGCCGGGGCTGGAGTTCGGCATCGCCCATCCGGAAAGCGCATTCCGCGACGCCTTGCTGGCGCGCTTTCCGCAGCAGCGCGACGCCATCGTGGGCTGGTTCGAGTCGTGTGCGGCGGCCCGGCGCGCCGCCTTCACGCTGTTCGCGCTCCACTCGGCGCCGGCGCTGCTGGCGTGGGGACTGCGGCAGTGGCGCGGTGGCGAAGCGGATCGCTGGACGCACCGCACCCTGGCCGAGGAACTCGCCGGCATCACCGATCCGCAACTGCGCGCCGTGCTGGGCGCGCGCTGGGCAGACCACGGCGCGCCGCCCGCGCAAGCGCCGTTCGTGGAGCACGCACTGGTCACCGGTTCCTACGATGCCGGCGCCTACTATCCGGTGGGCGGGCCGGCGCGCTTCGCCCAGACGCTGGTGCCCACCATCGAGGCCGCGGGCGGCGAGGTGCGCCTCGGTTGCGACGCGCAGCGCATCCTCTCCGACGGCTCCCGCGCGTGCGGCGTGGAGTACCTGTGCGGCGGACAGTTGCGGCGGGAAGCGGCGGGCACGGTGATTTCCGCGATCGGCGTGGCCAACACGGTCGCCTGCCTCGGTCCTGGCGATGCGGCGGCCTGGCAGCGGACGGTGCGGGGGCTCGCCCCGGGCCTGGCGTATGTCGCCTTGTACCTCGGCTTCGATGGCGACGTCGCGGCCGCGGGCGCCGGCACGGCGAATCACTGGATCTACGAGAGCGAAGACATAGGCGCGGTGTGGCAACGCGCCGGCGACGAGGAGGCTCCCGGGATCTTCGTCTCTTTCCCCTCGCTCAAGGATCCGGCCAGCCATGGCAAGCCGACGGCGGAGGTCGTGGCGATGGTCGACGCCGCTGCCTTCGCACCCTGGTTCGGGCCGGCCGCCGGGCCCAGGCCGCCGGAGTACCGGGCGCTGAAGGACCGCATCGCGCAGCGGCTGCTCGGCCAGTTCCTGCGGCACTTCCCCGGCCTGCGACCGCTGCTGCGCTTTCACGAACTGGCGACGCCGCTGACGCAGCAGCGCTATGTGCGTTCGCCCCGGGGTGCGATGTACGGCATCGAGATGAGTGCCCAGCGCCTGACCAGTCCGGCCCTGCACGTGCGCAGTCCGCTGCCCGGGCTGCTGCTGGCGGGGCAGGACGTCACCAGCCCCGGGGTGCAGGGCGCCTTCATGGGCGGGCTGATGGCGGCTGCGGCGATGGAGCCTGCGCTCTGGAGAAGATTGGGCGGTGGCGGGGCCTGATGCCGCCGTTGGACGGTGCTGTTCTGGCGCGGGGCGCCGCGGTGACTTGCTCGTTGCCCGGACGCTCTAACGCGCCTCGCGCGCCGCCTGCGCCGCTTTGTCCGCCGCCTGCCGGGCGGCCGTGGCGGCTTCCCGAGCGGCCTCCTGCGCTTCCTTCAGCGCCGCGCGCGTCGCTTGCGCCGCCTTGCGCGCTTCGTCCTTGCCTGCGGCCGTGACCTGACGGGCCGCCGACTCCGCCTCCTTCACCGCGCGTGCCGTGGCCGCCGCCGTCCGGCTGGACGCTTGTTCCGCCTTCTGCGCCAGCCCACGCGCATCGCCGGCGGCCGTTTGCGCCGATTCGCGCAGTCGCTGCTGGGCCTGGCGCGCCCGGCGCGACTTGATGGAGATCAAGTCGCGCCGACGCGGCCCCGAAGGCGGCAGCACACGGCCCGTGAGCCGCCGTCCGCTAGGGTAGTGCCTGCCGTCGCAGCCGGTCCACCCCATCGCTGCACGCCTGCACCAAAGCGGTGTCCGGAAACGGCCGGCTCCCGTGCAAGATGACAGGCAAGATCGAGCCCATGTCGTTTCCCATATCCTTCCATCGTCTGGCCTTTGCCAACCTGGCCGCGCAATCAGCCGAGCAATTGAGCCTCGCCGCCGTGCCGCTCGTAGCGGTGCTGGTGCTCGGGTCCGGGCCCGGAGAGATCGGGTTTCTCGCCGCGGTGCAGACCTTGCCTTTCCTGCTGCTGTCGATTCCGCTCGGCCTGCTGGCGGATCGGCTGCCCCGCCGCGGCCTCATGGTGGCCGCCGAGGCGCTGCGCGCGCTGTCGCTGCTGGTCCTGCTGGCCATGTTGGTCACCGGGTTCCTGTCGATCCCGTGGCTGGCTGCCGTTGGTTTCGTCGGCGCAGTGGGAACCGTCGCTTTCAGCGTGACGGCTCCCGCGCTCGTGCCGGCGCTGGTCCCGCGCGAATCGCTTGGCCGGGCCAACAGCCGCATCGAGCTGGCGCGCAGCGCCGCCTATGCCGCCGGCCCCGCATTGGCGGGCGCGCTGGTCGCCTGGGCGGGTGGCGCCGTGGTGTTCGTGATCGGCGCGTTGCTCTCCTGCGCCGCCGTGGCCCTGTTGGTGGGGATCAGCGAACCCGCACGCGCAATGGCGACCGGCAGGCATCCCTTGCGCGAGATGCGCGACGGCGCCCAGTTCGTCTGGCGCCACGAGCACCTGCGGCCCATGGTGCTGGCCGGTGTGGCCTGGAACATCTCGTGGTTCGTGCTGCAGGCGGCCTATGTGCCTTACGCGGTGCGCACGCTGGGCCTGGGGTCGCAAGCCGTGGGCGTCACGCTGGCCTGTTACGGCGCCGGGATGATCCTGGGCTCGCTGCTGGCGCCGCGCCTGGTGGGCCGCATGGCCTTTGGCCGCGCGATCCAGTTCGGGCCGGCCGTGTCCGTGTTCGCCGCCGGTGCGATGGTGATGACATTGCTGCTGCC
>JAQGMY010000024.1 GCA_028292105.1 Ramlibacter sp. | reverse complement strand
ACTCCTTCTTGGCCAGCTCGTAGCCCCAGTCCCGGAAGCCGCCCTCGGTGAACTTCATGATGTTGCCCTTGTGCACCAGCGTGACCGAGGGCTTGTCGTGGTCGATCGCGTACTGGAGCGCCTTGCGCACCAGCCGCTCGGTGCCCTCGATGGACACCGGCTTGATGCCGATGGCGGAGGTGTTCGGGAACCGGATCTTCGTCACCCCCATCTCGCGGATGAGGAAGTCGATCATCTTGCGGGCGTTGTCGCTGTTGGCTTCGTACTCGATGCCGGCGTAGATGTCCTCCGAGTTCTCGCGGAAGATCACCATGTTGGTCTTCTCCGGCTCCTTCAGCGGCGACGGCACGCCCTTGAAGTACTGGATCGGCCGCAGGCAGACGTAGAGGTCCAGTTCCTGCCGCAGCGCCACGTTCAGCGACCGGATGCCGCCGCCGACCGGTGTCGTCAGCGGGCCCTTGATCGAGACCACGTACTCGCGCGCGGCCGCCAGCGTCTCGTCGGGCAGCCAGACGTCGGGGCCGTAGACCTTGGTCGCCTTCTCGCCGGCATACATCTCCATCCACTGGATCTTCTTCTTGGCGCCGTAGGCCGCCCGCACCGCGGCGTCCACCACCTTCAGCATGACCGGCGTGATGTCGATGCCGGTACCGTCGCCCTCGATGTACGGGATGATCGGCTCGTCCGGCACGTTCAGGGACATGTCGGCATTGACCGTGATCTTCTGGCCCTGCGAGGGGACCTTGATGTGCTGGTAAGCCATGGGGGAAGAGGTCTCCGGGGGCGATTCTTGGCGGCGATGCGGCCTGGCGGGGCGCCGAAGCTGCGGATTCTATCTTTGAACGTGAAGCTCTCTTTACCGCAAACGCCCGCCACGGCTGTGTCAACCGGCGTCGCTGCTGCCGCGTTGCGATGTGGTCTGACCTGTGTCGGGCATTCAACGACCTGAAGGAAAAAATTCATGACCAAGCTCCTCGCTGCCCTGATCGCCGGCCTGTTCTCCGCCGCCGTTTTCGCCCAAGCCACCCCCGCCACGCCTGCCACGCCGGCAGTCCCCGCCACCAAGGCGGAAGTGAAGGCCGACGCCAAGGCCGATGCCAAGGCTGCCAAGGTGGAAGTCAAGTCCGATGCCAAGGCCGCCAAGGTCGACGCCAAGGCTGATGCCAAGACCGCCAAGACCGACGCGAAGGCCACTTCGGCTGCCGTCGATGCCAAGGCTGACGCCAAGGCCGCGGACGTCGCTGCAAAGGCCGACGCCAAGGCTGCCAAGACCGCCAAGAAGGCTGCAAGCAAGAAGGCCGCTGCCGACAAGGCAGAAGCTTCCAAGAAGGCCGCTGCCGACAAGGCCGCCGTTTCCGCCAAGGAAGCGAAGAAGTCCTGATCGACTGCTTCGGCACCCTCGAAGCCCGCCTCGGCGGGCTTTTTCTTTGTGGGTTCGCCGCGTGCGGGGCGTCGGTGGTAACCCTGAGCGCCGTTGCGCCGGCAGGTGTCAACCAATCCGGTTCAGGTCCCGTTACGGATGGGCCTTCCGGTCGTTCGGGAGGAACAAGACCCCCCGCATCAACCTTGAAAGGACCCACACCATGAACAAGCTGCTCGCTGGCCTGATCGCTTCCCTCTTCGCCGTCGGCGCCTTCGCCGCTTCCCACGCCGGCGCCCCCATGGCCGCCGCTTCCGGCACCAAGGCTGAAGCCAAGGCCGAAGCCAAGTCTGACAAGGCTGCCGCCAAGACCGAGAAGAAGGCCAAGAAGACCTCCAAGAAGTCGGCCAAGAAGGCCACCGCAGAAGAAAAGAAGTCCTGATTCCAGGCTGCTTTCGAGCGATGCCCGCCCCCTCGGCGGGCATTTTCTTTGGAGCTTGCGAGAATGTCGCCATGCAAAAGCTGATCCCCCTCGCCTTCGCCTTCCTGGCCACCGCCGCCGCGGCGCAGGACCAGCCCCAGACCGACCTGCCGCGCGTGAAGCTCACCGCCGGCATGCACATCATCGACGCCCAGGTGGCGGCCACCCCCGAGCAGCGCATGACGGGGCTGATGCACCGCAAGGAGATGCCCCAGCACGAGGGCATGCTGTTCGTCTTCGAGGAGCCCACCCCGCAGTGCTTCTGGATGAAGAACACCCTGCTGCCGCTGGCCATCGCCTTCGTCGCCGACAACGGCACCATCGTCAACATCGACGAGATGGCGCCGCAGACGCTGGACTCGCACTGCTCCACCAAGCCGGTGCGCTACGTGCTGGAGATGAACAAGGGCTGGTTCGCCAGGAAGGGCATCAAGGCCGGCGCCAAGCTCGAGGGGCCGCCTTTCCGCTGATCCCGCGCCGGCCAGGTACCCGTCATCGCCGCGGAGGCGGGAATCCAGAGCTCCCGAATGCAGAAAAGCGGCCCACCGGCCGCTTTTCTTCAACGCTGCGGGTCCCCGGCTGCGCGGGGACGGCGCAAGGTCAAGCGAAGTTCTTCGCCGCGAATTCCCAGTTCACCAGCTTGTCGAAGAAGGTCTCGACGAACTTCTGGCGGGCGTTGCGGTAGTCGATGTAGTACGCGTGTTCCCACACGTCCACCGTGATGATCGCTCGGTCGGCGGTGGTCAGCGGGGTGCCGGCGGCGCCGGTGTTGACGATGTCGACGCTGCCGTCGGGCTTCTTCACCAGCCAGGTCCAGCCCGAGCCGAAGTTGCCCACGGCCGACTTCACGAAGGCTTCCTTGAAAGCCGCATGGTTGCCCCACTTGCTGGTGATGGCGGTGGCCAGTTCGCCGGACGGCTCGCCACCGCCCTGCGGCTTCATGCAGTTCCAGAAGAAGGTGTGGTTCCAGATCTGGGCGGAGTTGTTGTACACCGCGCCCGACGACTTGCGGATGATGTCCTCGAGCGGCATGTTCTCGAACTCGGTGCCGACCTGCAGCTTGTTGAGGTTGTCGACGTACGCCTTGTGGTGCTTGCCGTGGTGGAATTCCAGCGTCTCTTGCGAGTAGGCGGGGGCCAGGGCGTCGATCGGGTACGGCAGGGGGGGCAGCTTGTGTTCCATGGCTCTTCTTCCTCGGGGGTTGCGTGGTTGCGAACGCGCTGATTCTAGGGACGATTGACCGCGGCAGGCGCAACCCGCAGATCAACCTCGCCATCCGCAAGGGCGGCGCGCACCGCCTGGCCCTCGTGCGCGTGCCCCACGCTGGTGATGGGCTGGCCCGAGTCCGCGTCGGTCAGCAGGGCATAGCCCCGCTGCAGCACCAGGCGTGGATCGAGCAGTTGCAGACGCATCTCGAAGCGCTCGCACTGGCGCTGCGCGCGGGCGATCCGCTCGGCCACGCTGACCCGCACCCGCTCGTTCGAGACCAGCACCTCGTCATGCGCGCGCCGCAACCGGGCGGCCAGGGCATTGCGCAGGCGCTGGGCCTGCCGCTCGATGCGCAGGTGCTGCTGCGCGGTCCTGGCGGACGGCCGGCCCAGGTGCGCTGCCGCCTGGTCGAGTCGCTGGCTGGCGCGGTCGACCCGGCGGAACGCGGCCTCCTGCAAGCGCCGGTGCATCATCTGCAAGGCCGCCACCCAGTTTTCGCGCGGCTGGGCCGCCAGCTCCGCCGCGGCCGTGGGCGTGGGCGCACGGACGTCGGCGCAGAAATCGGCGATGGTGAAGTCGGTCTCGTGGCCGACACCGCTGACCAGCGGCACCGGGCTGCGGACGATGGCGCGGGCGAGTTGTTCGTCGTTGAAGGCCCAGAGATCCTCGATGGAGCCGCCCCCGCGCACCAGCAGGATCACGTCGAGTTCACCGCGCCCGGCCATGCCGTACAGCGCTTCCAGCGCCTGCACCAGCTCGCCCGCGGCCTGGCCGCCCTGCACCGCGGCGGGCGCCAGCACCACCCGCACATGCGGCGCCCGCCGCCGCAGGCAGGTGACCACGTCGTGCAGCGCAGCGGCGCCCAGCGAGGTGACGATGCCGATCGTGCGCGGCAGCAGCGGCAGCTCGCGCTTGCGGCCGGGCTCGAACAGTCCTTCGAGTTCCAGCTTCGCCTTCAGGCGCAGGAACTGCTCGAACAGCGCTCCCTGGCCGGCGCGACGCATGCTTTCGACCACCAGCTGCAGGTCGCCGCGCTGTTCATAGACGCCCAGCCGGCCGGTGACCTCCACCAGTTCGCCGTCGCGCGGCATGAAGTCGAGCAGGCTCGCCGAGCGCCGGAACATCGCGCAACGGACCTGGCCCTGCGCGTCCTTCAGCGAGAAGTAGCAGTGGCCGCTGGCGGCACGGGAGAAGCCGGTGATCTCGCCGCGCACGGCCACTGGGTTGAAACGCGACTCCAGCGCGTCAGCGACGGCGCGGCACAGGGCGCCAACGGCCCAGACCCGCCTGGAAACCCCTGCTACCGGCACTCCGTCCGTCAGCAAAGGAGGAGCCTCCAGGGGTTTACCCGATGGAATTTCATCCACAGCGTGCAGGGCTGCCGCCCACGGGCTGGGGTTGCCGTGTAAACGCTGATTCGTCGGAGCAAGTCATTGATTCGCAAGGAGATTTTCCTGCTCATTTGATCATCGTTTTGTCGCGGTGAAGCGTTGGCGCGGCTCGCAGGCCATCGGGAGGTACTTTCTCAACAAAGTTATCCACAACTTTTGTGAGTGTCGTCCTACGGCCACGTCGCTCTTCCTACAGATGACAAGTCCGTGATAATCCGTCGCACGGGAGGCGCCGGCTTGGCGACCTTAGAGCAGTAGAAACCGGCGGAGTACCCCTTTTGCTTTCGATCATACAAGCCGCAGGCTGGCCGATCTGGCCCCTCGTAGCCTGCTCCATCCTGGCCCTGGCGCTGATCTTCGAACGCTTCGTGAGCCTGAAAACCGCCAAGGTCGCCCCGCCCCGGCTGCTCGACGAGGCGCTCTCCGTGTCGCGCAATGCCGTGCCGTCGCCCGACGTGGTGACCCAGCTCGAACAGAATTCCGCCCTTGGCGAAGTGCTCGCCAGCGGCTTCCGGGCCCTCAACTCCGATGCGCGTTGCAGCGAGGCGGACCTGCGCGCCAGCATGGAAAACACCGGCCGCGCGGTGGCGCACCGGCTGGAGCGCTACCTGACGGCGTTGGCCACGATCGCCTCGGCGGCCCCGCTGCTCGGCCTGCTGGGCACGGTGATCGGGATGATCGAGATCTTCGGCGCCCAGACGCCGGGCGGCGCGACCGGCGGCAATCCGGCCCAGCTGGCCCACGGCATCTCGGTGGCGCTCTACAACACCGCCTTCGGCCTGGTCGTCGCGATCCCGGCGCTGATCTTCTGGCGCTACTTCCGCGCCCGGGTCGACGCCTACGTGCTGACGCTCGAGCTCGCCGCGGAGCGGTTCGCGCGCCACTTGAACCACCTGCGCCGCGCCTGAGCATGAGCCCCCAAGCTTGCCACTGCATGGACCGCGCGGCCGCCCTGGGTGGCGCCAGCCGCCCTGGGTCGCCCCGGCGGAGGCCGCAATGAATTTCCGCCCCCGCATCAAGGAAGAGCCGGAGATCAACCTGATCCCGTTCATCGACGTGCTGCTCGTGGTGGTGATCTTCCTGATGCTCACCACCACCTACAGCAAGTTCACCGAGATGCAGCTCAAGCTGCCGATGGCGGACACCGAAACGCAGCGCGATTACCCCAAGGAAGTCGTGGTCGCGGTCTCGAGCGACGGCCGCTACATGGTGAACAAGCAGGCTGTCACCGGCCGCGGCACCGACGCGCTGGCCGAAGCACTGGCGGAAGCCGCCAAGGCGGGCAAGGACTCGGTCGTGATCATCAGCGCCGACGCCACCGCCACCCACCAATCGGTGATCACCGTGATGGAGGCGGCGCGCCGCATCGGGCTGACCCAGGTGACGTTCGCCACCCAGTCTTCGGCAGCCGCCGGGAGCAAGTAAGGCGTGCCCGCGGCGCTGCAGCGAGCCTGGCTCGGTCGCGGCCCGCTGGCCTGCTTGCTGCTGCCGCTGTCGCTGGTCTATGCGGCAGTCACCGGATTGCATCGCGCGCTGTACGCGCTCGGGCTGAAGAAGGCCGAGCGCCTGCCGGTGCCGGTCATCGTCGTCGGCAACGTGATCGCCGGCGGCGCCGGCAAGACGCCGGTGGTCCTCGCCCTCATCCAGCATCTCCAGGAGCGCGGCTTGCGCCCGGGCATCGTCTCGCGGGGGTACGGCCGCGACGGCTCGAGCTGCGAGGAAGTCCAGGACGATGACAGCGCGACCAGCATAGGCGACGAGCCGCTGCTGCTGCGACGCAAGACCGGTGTGCCGGTGTTCGTCGCGCCCGGGCGCGCCGTGGCAGGGCGCGCCTTGTTGCACGCCTACCCGGCCACGCCGGTGATCGTCAGCGACGACGGCCTGCAGCACCGGGGCCTCGCCCGGGATATCGAGATCTGCGTGTTCGATGCCCGAGGCACCGGCAATGGCTGGCTGCTGCCGGCCGGGCCCTTGCGCGAATCCTGGCCGCGCCAGGTCGACCTGGTGCTGCGGCCGCCTTCCACGCCGCACATCCGCGGCCACGCGATCGAGCGCTCGTTGGCGCCCTACGCCGTGCGCGCCGACGGCACGCGCATGGCACTGGCGCAGTTCACCCAGCCGGTGCAAGCCGTGGCCGGCATCGCCAAGCCGGCGAGCTTCTTCGACATGCTGCGGGCCACCGGACTGGTACTGGAGGCGACGCATGCGCTGCCGGACCACCACGACTTCGCCGACACCTCCGGCCTGCCGGCGCAGGCCACGTTGCTCTGCACCGAGAAGGACGCGGTCAAGCTCTGGCGCACCCGGCCGGACGCCTGGGCCGTGCCATTGCAGGTCGCGATCGCGCCGGCCTTCTGGCAGGAGCTCGATCGCCTGCTGGAGCCGCGGCTATCATCCCCGCATGGATCCCCGCCTCCTTGAGCTGCTCGTGTGCCCCGTGACCAAGGGCCCGCTGGACTACGACCGCCAGCGCCAGGAACTGCTGTCGCGCAGCGCCCGGCTTGCCTACCCCGTGCGCGACGGCATCCCGGTGCTGCTGGAAGAAGAAGCGCGCACGCTGAGCGACGAGGAACTCGACGCCCTGCCCCGCCGCACGCCGCTCGTCTGAGCGCGCCGTGAGCTTCACCGTCCTGATCCCGGCGCGGCTGGCCTCCACCCGGCTGCCCGACAAGCCGCTGGCCGACATCGGCGGCGTGCCCATGGTGGTGCGCGTCGCGCAGCGGGCGGAGCAATCGTCCGCGGCGCAGGTGGTCGTTGCCGCGGACAGCGCGCGCATCGCCGACGCCTGCAGCCGCCATGGCGTGCGCGCCGTGCTGACGCGCGACGACCACCCGTCCGGCAGCGACCGCCTGGCCGAAGCTTGCGAACAGCTCGGCCTCGACAAGGACGACCTCGTCGTCAACGTCCAGGGGGACGAGCCGCTCATCGATCCGGGGCTGATCGACGCGGTCGCGCTGCTGCTGCAGCAGCGGCCACAGGCGGCCATGAGCACGGCCGCGCACCCGATCGCCAGCGTCGACGAGTTCCTCAACCCGAACGTGGTGAAGGTCGTCCTCCAAGCGGACGGGCTCGCGCTGTACTTCAGCCGCGCGCCCATTCCATGGTGGCGCGACGGTTTTGCACAGGGCGTCACGGGCCTGCCCGACCCGGCGCCACTGCGGCATATCGGCATCTACGGCTACCGGGCCGGCTTCCTGCGGGCCTTCCCCCGCATGCCGCCGGCGCCGGTGGAAAGCTGCGAAGCGCTGGAGCAGCTGCGCGCCCTCTGGCATGGCCATCGCATCGCCGTGCACGTGAGCGACGCCCCGCCGGGCGTGGGCGTGGACACGCCCGAGGACCTCGAGCGCGTCCGCGCCCTGCTTGCCGGCGACTGAGGCGTCGGCCCGCTGGTTTCTACTGTCTGCGCCGGCCTGCCGTGTCAGTTCCGCAGGGGGTGCATGCTATCCTTTACGCAACAGGCGCGACGGCAGGACGGGAGGGTCCGCCCGCAGCGGCCAGACACCAACCATCCGAGGATTTCATGAGACTGATCTTGTTGGGCGCGCCGGGCGCCGGCAAAGGCACGCAGGCCGCATTTCTCTGCCAGAAATACGGCATCCCCCAAATCTCCACCGGGGACATGCTGCGCGCCGCGGTCAAGGCCGGCACGCCGTTGGGCCTGGCTGCCAAGAAGGTCATGGACTCGGGTGCGCTGGTCGGCGACGACATCATCATCGGCCTGGTGAAGGAACGGCTGGCGCAGCCGGACTGCGCCAAAGGCTTCCTGTTCGACGGCTTCCCCCGCACCATCCCGCAGGCGGACGCCATGAAGACCGCCGGCGTGCAGCTCGATTGCGTGCTGGAGATCGACGTCCCCTTCGCGGCCATCGTGGAGCGCATGAGCGGCCGCCGTTCGCACCCGGCCTCGGGCCGCACGTACCACGTCAAGTTCAACCCGCCGAAGGTGGAAGGCCGCGACGACGTCACCGGCGAACCCCTGATCCAGCGCGACGACGACCGCGAAGAGACGGTGCTCAAGCGGCTCGAGGTCTACGCGGCGCAAACGCGCCCGCTCGTCGAGTACTACCGCAGCTGGGCCAAGACCGATCCGCAGAACGCGCCCAGCTATCACTGCATCGATGGCATGGGAACGGTCGACGAGATCACGGCGCGGGCGCTGCAGGCGCTGGCCGACTGCAAGGCCTGAGCCGCGGGGCGGCGCTCAGCGCATCAACTCCAGCATCAGCGCAATGCGCGCCTTGACCGCCGAAAGTGCGGGCGCGCTGAACTGATCGCGGCCATGCGGGATCACTGCGCCTTCCGGGCAGCGTGAAACACGGCGCACCACGACGCCCGAATGCTGCGCCTGCAGCAGCGCCAGCTCCAGGCTGTGGTGCAAGGTGCCATTGCCGGTTCCCGCCACGACCAGACCGGCCACGCCCTGTTGCACGAGCGCTTCGACGATCGCGCCGGTCGCGCCTGAGTGGCTCAGGACGATCTCCACCCGCGGCCAGTCGCCGGCTGGCGGCAATTGGGTTGCGGGCCGCAGTGAAGTGCCTCCCGGCCAGGGCCGGAACACCCGCAGCCTGCCCTCTTCCACCACTGCCAGCGGGCCGGCGTCACCGGAGGAGAACGCGTCCAGGCGGTAAGGATGCACCTTCTGGACCTCGTCGGGCCCGTGCACGCGGCCGGCGAAGACGACACACACACCGCGCGCTTGCTTCGACCCCGCCACCGCCAGCGCATCGGCCAGGTTCTGCGGCCCGTCGGGGGCGACCGCACCCGCGGGACGCATGGCGCCGGTCAAGACCACCGGCTTGGCCGGGGCCAGGACGGATTGCAGGAAGAACGCGCTCTCCTCCATGGTGTCGGTGCCGTGCGTGACGACGAGGCCAGCCACGTCTTCCTGGGCCAGCCAGTGGGCGCAGCGCCCGGCCAGTGCGCGCCAGACTTCGAAGTCCATGTCCTTGCTGTCGATCTGCGCCACTTGCTCGGACTGCAAGGCGAAGCCTTCGGGCATGGGCACGCCACCGAGGAGATCGCCGACGGCAACTTCTCCCGCGCGATAAGCCAGGTTGTCGTGGGCGGCCGCGGCGCGCCCCGAGATGGTCCCGCCGGTGCCCAGCACGACGATTTTTTTCACATCCACTTGCATTCCTGTTCAAAAATACAGATACTGGATATCAACACAGTAAAACCGCTGAATACCGCGCCCAGCCTCACTGAGGAGCCCGCCCAAGATGGAAACGCCCAAGCTCACCGCTCGCCAGCAACAGATTCTGGACCTGATAGCCAGCGCTATCGCCCGCACCGGCGCACCGCCCACGCGGGCCGAGATCGCTTCGGAACTCGGGTTCAAGTCCGCCAATGCGGCGGAGGAACACCTCCAGGCCCTGGCCCGCAAGGGCGTGATCGAACTGGTGAGCGGCACCTCGCGCGGCATCCGCCTGCAGGGCGAGACGCTGCGCTCCATCCACGAATCCCGCGTGAAGCAGTTTTCGCTGCCGAGCCAGGGGCTCGCGCAGCTGGCGCTGCCGCTGATAGGCCGCGTGGCGGCAGGGTCGCCCATCCTCGCGCAAGAGCACGTCGACCGGACCTTCTACGTCGAAAGCGGCCTGTTCCAGCACCGCCCCGACTACCTCCTGAAGGTGCGCGGCATGTCCATGCGCGACGCCGGCATCATGGACGGCGACCTGCTGGCCGTGCAGTCCACGCGGGAAGCCAAGAACGGCCAGATCATCGTGGCGCGGCTGGGTGACGACGTCACCGTCAAGCGCTTTCGCCGCAACAAGCACCTGATCGAACTGCACGCCGAAAACCCGGACTACGCCACGATCGTGGTGGAACCGGGTGAGCCCTTCGAGGTCGAGGGCATCGCCGTCGGCCTGATCCGCAACACGATGCTGATGTAGTCACCGGCTGCCGACGCAGGTGGCAGGCGTATGGCGACCGATTCGCCATCACCCTGCGGCGGCAGCCATCCCCGTAATCCTGCCTGTGTGTCTTCACGCTTCCCAGGAGCTGTCACATGGCAACCGCATTCCTTCCCCTTGGCAATCTGTTCGCGTCGATCAACGCCATGCTGGCCTGGTTCGCGCCCCGTCCGGCGCCGGTGCCCTGCGCCGCTGTGCGCGTGGCGCCGCAGCGGCCGGCGCTGCGCCAGGCGGCCATCAAGCCGCTGCGCGTGGTGCGCGTGCTCGAGCCCACCACCTCCCGGTCAGCGGCCGGCCGCATGGTGATCTCCGGCCGGCTGGCGGACGTCTGCGCCGAACTCGACCGGCTGGCCGCGCAGGAAGCGCGCAGCCAGTAAGGCACACTCAGCGCGCGCCGGCCAGGTAGTCGGCCTTGCCCACGTCCACGCCGTTGTGCCGCAGGATCGCGTACGCGGTGGTGATGTGGAAGAAGAAGTTCGGCAGCACCCAGGTGGTCAGGTAAGCCTGCCCGTTCATGGTGCGGGTGTTGGGGCCCACCGGAAAGGTGAACTCCGCGTCTTCCTTGCCGTCGACGGCGCTTGCGGGCACGGTCGCCAGGTAGTCCTGGGTCTTCTGGATCCGGGCGCGCAGATCCGCGAAGGTGGCTTCGTTATCCTCGAACTTGGGCGCCTCGACGCCGGACACCCGAGCGGTGCCGTTCTTGGCGGCGTCGCAGGCGATCAGCACCTGGCGGGTGAAGGGCAGCATGTCCGGCGCCAGGCGGAAGGTCGTCAGCGCCACCGGATCGATCTTGCGGGCCGTGGCATACGCTTCGGCCTTCTCCAGGATGTAACTCAGATTCTTCAGCATGTGCTGGAACACCGGCACGCTGGCCGAATACAGGGAAATGGTCATTGCTCTTCTCCGCTCTCCGAAAGACCTCGATGCTACCGCCGCTGGTAAAGCCCTTCCGTGGCGATCCCCGCGCGCGAGGCACAATCGAGCCAATGAACATCGTGATCCTCGACGATTACCAGGACGCGGTACGCAAGTTGCAATGCGCCGCCAAGCTGGAAGCCTTCCCGGCGAAAGTCTTCACCAATACGGTCAAGGGCATAGGCCAGCTCTCGGTGCGCTTGCGTGATGCCGACGTGATCGTGCTGATTCGCGAGCGCAGCACCATCTCGCGCCAGCTGGTGGAAAAGCTGCCGCGCCTGAAGCTGATCTCGCAGACCGGACGCGTCGGGGCACACATCGACATCGAGGCCTGCACCGAGCGCGGCATCGCGGTGGCCGAAGGGGTGGGCACGCCCGTCGCGCCGGCGGAACTGACCTGGGCCCTGATCATGACGGCGGTGCGGCGCCTGCCGCAGTACATCAGCAGCCTCAAGCACGGTGCGTGGCAACAGGCCGGCATGAAGGCCGCCTCGATGCCGCCGAACTTCGGGGTCGGCACGGTGCTGCGCGGCAAGACCCTGGGCATCTGGGGCTACGGCAAGGTCGGCCAGCTGGTGGCGGGCTACGGCAAGGCCTTCGGCATGCGCGTGCAGGTCTGGGGCAGTCCCGAATCGCGGGCCAAGGCCGAGTCCGACGGGCTGCTGGCGGCGCCCAGCCGCGAGGCGCTGTTCACGGAAAGCGACGTCCTGAGCCTGCACCTGCGCCTGAACGAAGAAACCTTTGGCGTGGTCCGGCTGGAAGACCTCAACCGGATGAAACCGACGTCGCTGCTCGTGAACACTTCGCGGGCGGAACTGGTCGAGCCGGAAGCGCTGATCGCCGCCTTGAACCGCGGGCGCCCCGGCATGGCCGCGATCGACGTCTTCGAGAGCGAACCCATCCTGCAAGGGCATGCCCTGCTGCGCCTGGAGAACTGCATCTGCACGCCGCACATCGGCTACGTGGAGCAGGAAAGCTACGAGCTCTACTTCGGAGCGGCGTTCGACAACGTGGTGAACTTCATCCGCGGCACGCCCACGAACATCGTGAACCCCGGGGCGCTGCAGGTCCGCCGCTGACGAACGCCGCCGCGGCTGCCGTGCCACGCCGCGCGGCCATGCCGGCCGTGCTCTGGCCGCTGTTGTTCGGCAACTTCGTGATCGGCACGGGCGTCATGGCCGTGCCCGGCACCCTCAACGAAATCAGCGACTCGCTGGCGGTCTCCCCGGCGACGGCCGGCCAGCTGATCTCCGCCGGCGCCGTGCTGATGTGCATAGGCGCGCCGCTGTTCGCCGCCCTGGTGGCCGGCTGGGACCGCCGGCGGCTGCTGGCCCTGTCGATGGCCTGGTTTGCCGTCATGCACGTCGCCTGCGCCTTCGCACCGAACTTCGGCTGGTTGCTGGCCTTGCGCGTGCTGGCGCTGGTGCCGCCGGCGATCTTCACGCCCCAGGCCGCGGCTTGCGTCGGCTTGCTGGTGCCCCAGGAGCAGCGCGGACGGGCCATCACCTTCGTCTTCCTGGGCTGGTCGGTGGCCTCGGTGCTGGGCATGCCGATCGCCGCGATGGTCGGCGGCACCTTCGGCTGGCGCAGTGCGTTCCTGGTGGTGGCGGGCCTGAGCGTCGCCAGCGCCGCCTGGGTGTGGCGCTCGATGCCCGACGGAGTCAAGCCGCCGGCCCTGTCGCTGGCCGCGTGGAAGGAAACCTTCCGTTCGAAGGCGCTGATGGCCTGCGTGGCCGTCACCGTGCTGTACGCGGCCGGCCAGTTCGTGCAGTTCTCCTATTTCGCGCCTTATTTCAAGGCCAAACTCGGCCTGACGCCGGGCGGTCTGAGCCTGTTCTTCCTTTGCTTCGGTGCTTTCGGGCTGGCCGGCAACGTGTTGATGACGCGCTACATCGACCAGGTGGGCATGGAGCGCGGCGTCATGATCGCGATCGGCCTGATGGCGCTCAGCCTGCTGCTGTTCCCGCTGGGGACCACGCTGCTGCTGGCGGTCGGCGTCTGCGTGCCGTGGGCGCTGGGATGCTTTTCCGCCAATTCGGCGCAGCAGGCGCGGCTGGTGGGCATCGCCCCGGCGCTCGCCACTGCCTCGGTGGCGCTCAATTCGTCGGCGATGTATGCCGGGCAGGCGATCGGCGCCGCATCCGGCGGATGGCTGATAGCGCACGGCGAGATGGAGCGCCTGCACTGGGCCGGGCTGGCCGGCCTGCTCGCATCGATGGTCGCCAGCGCATTGGCCACCCGCTACGCGCGACGCGGCGCCTGAGAAGGCGACCGCG
>JAQGMY010000001.1 GCA_028292105.1 Ramlibacter sp. | reverse complement strand
GACGGCGGTGGCCACCCTGGGTGGCATCGTGTTCGGCACGCTGCTGGCGATGATGCGGCTGTCAGGCATCAAGCTGCTGGCCGCCCCGGCGACGATCTACGTCAATGGCATGCGCTCCATCCCGCTGCTGATGGTGTTGCTGTGGTTCTTCCTGCTGGTGCCCTTCATCATCGGCCGGCCGATCGGCGCCGAACTGTCGGCGGTGGTCACCTTCATCGCCTTCGAGGCAGCCTACTTCTCGGAGATCATGCGCGCCGGCATCCAGTCGATCTCGCGGGGGCAGGTGTTCGCCGGCCAGGCGCTGGGCATGAGCTATGGCCAGAACATGAAGCTGGTGGTCCTGCCGCAGGCCTTTCGCAACATGCTGCCCATCCTGCTGACGCAGACCATCATCCTGTTCCAGGACACCTCGCTGGTCTACATCATCACGGCGCACGACCTGCTGCACGGCTTCACGGTGGCCGGCAACAACCTGAGCCATCCGCGCGAGGCCTACATCCTGGCGGCTTGCTTCTACTTCGTGATCTGCTTCGCCTTGTCAGCCCTCGTGAAGCAGCTGCAGAAGAAAATCGCGATCATCAGATAAATCACCCTGGAATCGCTCTGCGGTTCCAGGGTGGTGCCTGTAGTCAGCGTGAAGAGGACCGGCAAAGCCGGATCCTCTCCACAAGGGGATCGCCCAGCGATCCATGAGCACAAAAGTGCAAGGGAAACGAGATGGCCGACAAACCGATGATCGAGATCCGCAACGTGTCCAAGTGGTACGGGCCGGTGCAGGTGCTGACCGACTGCAACGTGACCATCAACAAGGGCGACGTGGTGGTCGTTTGCGGGCCTTCCGGCTCGGGCAAGTCGACGCTGATCAAGACCGTGAACGGCCTCGAGCCGGTGCAGAAGGGCGAGATCTTCGTCGAGGGCATCCAGGTGAACGCCAAGGAAACCGACCTGCCGAAGCTGCGCAGCCGGGTCGGCATGGTGTTCCAGCACTTCGAGCTGTTCCCGCACCTGTCGGTGACCGAGAACCTCACCATCGCGCAGATCAAGGTGCTGGGCCGCAGCCCGGACGAAGCCCGGGTGCGCGGCCTGAAGATGCTCGATCGTGTCGGCCTGACGGCGCACAAGGACAAGCACCCGGGCCAGCTCTCCGGCGGCCAGCAGCAGCGCGTGGCGATCGCCCGCGCGCTGTCGATGGACCCGATCGTGATGCTGTTCGACGAGCCGACTTCGGCGCTGGATCCCGAGATGGTCGGCGAAGTGCTCGACGTGATGGTCGGCCTGGCCAAGGAAGGCATGACCATGATGGTGGTCACGCACGAAATGGGCTTCGCGCGCAAGGTCGCCAACCGGGTGATCTTCATCGACATCGGCGGCAAGATCCTGGAAGACTGCGCCAAGGAAGACTTCTTCGGCAACTCCGACGCCCGCCAGCCGCGGACCAAGGACTTCCTCAACAAGATCCTGTCGCACTGACGGTTCGGTGTTGCTCCCTCCCCGTCCGGGGGAGGGTTGGGGTGGGGGCGCTCCCGCGCCGCTACTTCATCCCGATCACCACCTCCAGGTACTCGCTCGGCACCACCATGGTGTCGCCGCCCTTGTCGAAGCGCGCCACCAGCCCCAGCAGGTCCTGCGCCAGCGTTGCCTGCTGGTCCCCGTCCAGCGCGCCGAACGCCTTGTTCATCGGCCCGTAATAGGTGCGGAAGGTGTCCAGCCAGTGCTGCGGCGACCGGTAACGGAAGACGTAGTTCTTGCGCACCGCCTCGAACGACGCGATGCGGCCTTCCAGCAGTTGATGCAGCCGGTCCTCGGTGCCCCACAGCGACGGTGACTTCACGCCGGGTGGCGGGGGCAGGTGCTTGCCGATCACCTTGAACAGCTCGCCGATGAAGCCGGCGGGCGTCCAGTTCGCCAGCCCGATCTTGCCGCCGGAGCGGCAGACGCGCGCCAGCTCGCTGCCGGCCCGGTCCTGGTTGGCCGTGAACATGACGCCGAAGGTGGACATCACGACGTCGAAGCTGCGGTCGCCAAATGGCAGGTTCTCCGCGTCCGCTTCGCGAAACTGCACCTGCAGGCCCTCCGCCTCGGCGCGCGCCTGGCCGCGCTTGAGGAGCGCGCCCACGTAGTCGGTCGAGACGACCTCGCAGCCGCGCCGGGCAGCCGCCAGCGTCGCGTTGCCGTTGCCGGCCGCGACGTCCAGCACGCGCTGGCCGGCGCGCAGGTCGAGCGACTCCGCCAGCGTCTCGCCGACGATCTGCAGGGTGGTGCCGATGACGGCGTAGTCGCCGGCCGACCACGTGGCTTGCTGCTTCAGCTTCAGCGCCACCAGGTCGGTAGCGGGAGTTGCATTGCTCATGGTGTCTCTCCTGGAAGGGCCGGAACGGCGTTCGCGGCAGGCCCATTGCACTGCGGCCATCGCCCGAAGGGGTCACCATCGGGGCGACAGAAAAGGCGACAGAATGGGACCCTTGCGGCGGCGAGGGCCAGTCATGGATGAGCGAGGTGACTCTTTCGGGACCTGGCTGCGACGCCGGCGCAAGGCGCTGGACCTCACGCAGGGCGCGCTCGCCGCCAAGGTGAGCTGCTCGCCCGCCGCCATCAAGAAGATCGAAGCCGAAGAGCGCCGGCCCTCGCGCGGGCTGGCGGAGCGCCTCGCGGAGCACCTGGGCATCCCGGCGCCGCAGCGCGCCGCCTTCCTGCTGGCGGCCCGGCAGGCGCAGCCGGGGCCGCCGCCCGTGGTCGATGGCTACGCGCCGGGGCCGATCGGCATCGCGGCGGCGGTGCCGCCACTGGACCCAGGTGCCGGCCAGCCTTTCGTGGGACGAACCGACCCGTTCGCGCGCGTTCTGCGCCTGCTGGACGCGGTGCGGGCCGGAACGGGACGGGTTGCCGTCGTCCAGGGTGAGGCGGGCATTGGCAAGAGCCGGCTGCTGCAGGAGGCGGTGACTGCCGCCCGGCAGCGCCTGGTCCCGGTACTGACGGCGAACTGTTACGAGATCGAGCGCGCGATCGCCTACCAGCCGGTGATCGAGCTCGCCGTGCAGGCCATCCGTTGCCTGTCACTGCAGCGGCTGCGCCAGCTGCCGCCGGTGCTGCTGGCGGAGATCGCCGCGCTGGTGCCCGCGCTGGGCGCCGGCGTGCCGGACCTGCCGGCGCTGTCGACGGACTTTCCCGAGGCGCGGCAGGCCCGCCTGTTCCAGGCGCTGGCCCTGCTGCTGGATGCGGCGGCCGGGACCGCCGGGCTGCTCATCGCCGTGGACGACATCCAGTGGGCGGACGACGCCAGCCTGCGCTTCCTGCATTTCCATGCCCGGCACGCCGCGGCGCGGCCGGTGCTGCTGATGCTGGCCCTGCGTGACGAGGAACTGGACGCCAACGTCGAACTCGGCGCGGTGGTCGCCAGCCTGCGGGTGGACCCCAAGGCGCTGCACCTGACGCTGTCGCGGCTGTCCCTTGCCGACGTGCAGGCCCTGCTGCTGGACGCGGGCACGCCACTGCCGGCCAGCCCGGACCTGGCCGAGCGGCTGTTGGGCGAGTCCGAAGGCAATCCTTTTTTCCTCTGGTCCATCCTGCACGCGCTCGGTGAAAGTGCCTCCGAAGGCGGCGCGCGCGAGCCGGGGCTGCCGGCCGACCTGCGGGACTCGGTGCGGGCGCGGCTCGCGCGCGTTCCGCGGCAGCAGCTGGAGCTGCTGGAGATGGCTTCGGTGCTGGGCCGCCGCTTCCACTTCGAAACGCTGATGGCCTTGCAGCGGCAGGACGAGGGCTTCCTGCAGGCGCTGGAGGCGCTGGTCAGCCGGCGGCTGCTGCGGCAGGAGCCGGACGGCGGCTTCCACGACTTCAGCCACGACAAGGTGCGCGAGGTGGTGTACCAGGGCCTGGGGGCGGCCCGGCGCGTTCTGCTGCACCGGCAGGTCGCGCAGCTGCTGGAACGGCAAGCCGGCGCGGCCCACGAGCGGCACGGCCACCTGGCCGAGCACTACGAGCGCGGCGAGGTGTGGCCCAAGGCGCTGCAGTACTTCGGCCTGGTGGCCGAGCACTCGCTGCGGCTGTTCGCCATCCGTGAGTCGCTGCAGTGGTTCGACCGGGCCATCGCGCTCTTGCACCAGCACCCGGAAGCCGCGGCCCCGGCGCAGCAGCTGGCGCTGTACGAGCGCCGGGGGGCTGCCCGAGCCGAAGCCGGCCAGATCGAAGGGGCGGTGTCCGACCTGCAGCGCGTCATAGCGGCCGCGCGCGCGGCCGGCGAGCAGGAACACGCGCGCGACGTGCTGATCCGCCTGGGCATGGCGTACCGCCGCGCCGACAGCTACGACCAGGCGATCGCGTGCCTCGACGAAGCGCTGGCGGCTTCGCGCGGCACCGGCGACGAGCGCCATGTGGCCGACAGCCTTTATCACCTCGGAACCGTGGCATGGAGCAACGGCCGCAACGATCTGGCGATCGGCCACCACCGCGAAGCGGTCGCCATCTGCGAACGGCTGCAGCTGTCGGACGTGGTGGCCGTGCAGGCCTTTCACGGCCTGGGTGAGGCCTGCTTCGCCCAGGGCCGCCCGGCCGAGGCGATCACGCATTTCTCGCGCTCGCTCGACCTGGCGCGGGCAGTCGGCGATCGCAGCTACGAAGCCGAAAACCTGATGATGATCGGCTGGGCCTGCATAGCGCCCATGGGCCTGGGCGATCACGACCGCGCGCTGCAGCACCTGGACGCCGCGCTCGACATCGCCACGGCGGCCGACCTCCAGTGGCACCTGGGGCCCAGCGTGATCGGCCGCGCCCATGCGCTGGCGGGACTCGGACGGGGCGACGAGGCGCTGGTCGGCCTCGAAGAAGCGCTGCCCCAGCTGGAGACGCTGGGACTGGTGCGCTACCAGCTGATGGCGCAGGACGCGATCGGCAGCCTGCTGCTGGAGGCCCACGCTCCGGCCGCAGCCGGGCACCACTTCGAGCGCGCCCTGCTGCTTGCGGGCAGTGCGGCCATCCGCTACTGGGTGCCGCGGGTGCAGGCGGGGCTCGCGCTCTCGCGTCTGGGCTGCGGCGTCGACGTGGACGACCAGGCGCTGCAGGAGGCCTTGCGCACCGCCCGCAGTCACCAGGAGCTCTGGCAGGTGCCGCGCTGCCTGCAGGCGCTGGCGGAGTCCGCCCTGGCCCGCGGCGACGCGGGCGCGGCGCTCGGCCACGCCGATGCCCTGCTGGCCCTGGGTTGCCAAGGCGGCATGCGCGAAGTGGCAGCGCAGGCGCGGCGCCTGCGCGCCCGGGCGGGCGGCGACGCTCTGGGACAATCGGGTGCATGACCCAACTCACCATCACCCGCCCGGACGACTGGCACCTGCACGTGCGGGACGGCGCGGCCATGGCCTGCGTGGTGCCGCATTCGGCCGCCCAGTTCGGCCGCGCGCTGATCATGCCGAACCTGCGGCCGCCTGTGACCACCGCGGCACTGGCCACGGCCTACCGCGAGCGCATCCTCCGCGCCGTGCCCCCAGGCGCTTCCTTCCAGCCGCTGATGTCGCTCTACCTCACCGACCGGCTGGCGCCCGAGGAGATCGTGCGTGCCAGGGCGGCCGGCGTGGTCGCGGTGAAGCTCTATCCGGCCGGCGCCACCACCAACAGCGATGCCGGCGTGACCGACCTGCGCAAGACCTACCCGACCCTGGAGGCGATGCAGCGCGAGGGCATCCTGCTGCTGGTGCACGGCGAGGTGACCGACCCGGAGGTCGACATCTTCGACCGCGAAGCGGTGTTCCTGGAGCGCCAGCTGATTCCACTGCGCCGCGACTTCCCCGAACTGAAGATCGTCGTGGAACACATGACGACCCGCGAGGCCACGCAGTACGTGCGCGATGCCGACCGCTTCACCGCCGCCACCATCACTGCGCACCACCTGCTGTATAACCGCAACGCGATCTTCACTGGCGGCATCCGCCCGCACTACTATTGCCTGCCCGTGCTCAAGCGCGAGGCGCATCGGCAAGCGCTGGTGGAAGCCGCCACCAGCGGCAGCCCGAAGTTCTTCCTCGGCACCGACAGCGCGCCGCACCCGGCAGTCCTCAAGGAACACGCGCTGGGCTGCGCCGGCTGCTACACGGCCTTGTCGGCGATGGAGCTCTACGCCGAGGCCTTCGACCGGGCCGGCGCGCTGGACAAGCTGGAAGGCTTCGCCAGTTTCCACGGCGCCGACTTCTACGGGCTGCCGCGCAACGCGGGCACGATCACGCTGAAGAAGGAGCCCTGGCAGCTGCCGGAGAAGGTGCCTTTCGGCGAAGCCGAACTCAAGCCGCTCGCGGGCGGCGAAACCCTCAACTGGAAAGTGACTGCATGACCGGCAAACCGCGCGTGGCGCTCCTGATCGACGCCGACAATTCCCCGGCGTCCAAGATCAGCCTGATCCTCAACGAGCTGTCCACCTTCGGTGAGACCAACGTCCGCCGCGCCTACGGCAACTGGAAGAAGAACGAGCTCAAGGGCTGGGAGGAGCAGCTGCACGAGCACGCGATCCGCCCCATGCAGCAGTTCGACTACAGCAAGGGCAAGAACGCCAGCGACATGGCGATGGTGATCGACGCCCTGGACCTGCTGTACACCGACCAGCCCGACGCCTTCGGCATCGTCTCGTCCGATTCCGACTTCACGCCGCTGGTGATGCACCTGCGCGCCAAGGGCGCGGCGGTGTACGGCTTCGGCGCGCGCAAGACGCCGGAGCCGTTCGTCAACGCCTGTTCGCGCTTCCTGTTCCTGGACGACCTGCGGCCGGCCAGCGCCGACGAAGGCGAGGCCGGCGACGGCGACCGGCCGCAGCGGCTGCGGATGACGCCTGCCGAGCTGCGCCAGGACCGCAAGCTGGTGGAGCTGCTGCGCAACGCCGTGCAGTCGGCGGCCGATGACGACGGCTGGTCGGCGGTCAACGACGTGCGCCAGCAGATCGGCAACCAGGCCTCGTTCGACCAGCGCAACTATGGCTTTTCCACCTTCACCAAGCTGCTGGCGGCCATCGACCTGTTCGAGTTCGCCGACGAAGGCACGTCGCGCGTGGCCGTGCGCGAAAAGAAGAAGCCGGCGATGGGCAACCGCCGCCTGTGACGCCCGGCGTCGACTGGGCACGCCCCTGGTTCGCGCCCTGGCGCGAAGCCGGCGAGCCGGTCGCCGCTGCCCTGCGCGCGGGCCAACCGCAGCATGACGCCTTGAACGGCGCCCGTGCCACAGCCGTGCGCTTCGTCCCGCAGGACGCCCTGCCGCCCGGCACGGCTTACGAACAGTTCATCTTCGACACCGGCCTCTGCCCGGTGCGTCCGGGCCTGCATGACTTCTTCAATGGCCTGGTCTGGCTGCGCATGCCGGCCACCAAGCGCCGGCTGAACGAACTGCAGGCGCTGGAGATCGCCGCCGGGGCCACCGGCGGCCGGCGCGGCCGGGTGCGCGACGCCATCACCGTCTTCGACGAGAACGGGGCCCTGCTGCAGGCCCCGCCGGCGCTGTGGCAGGCACTGGTCGAACGCGACTGGCGGCGGCTGTTCGTCGACCTGCGGCCGCAGTGGCAGGACGCCCGACTGCTGGTGGTGGGCCACGCGCTGCTGGAGAAACTGGCCGCCCCGCGCAAGGACCTGACGGCGCACGTCTGGGCAATCCCCTGCGCCGATGTGGCATTCGCCGTGGCCGACGGCTGGCTGGCCGCAGAATGCACGCCGGCGGCCCTGGCGGCCAAGCCGTTCACTCCCTTGCCGGTGCTGGGCATCCCGGGCTGGTGGCCGGCGAACGAGAACTTTTCTTTTTACGACGACTCAGTGGTGTTCCGGCCAGCCCGGCCGGACCCGCGCGCTTGAGAAAGGCTGGGGAGCCCTCATCTCCTGCGCAGAGCACAGAGACTTCTTCAAGGAGCCACACCGCATGAAACGCATCTTCCTGTTCCTGGCAACCAACCTCGCCGTCGTGGTGGTGCTGGGCGTGGTCGCCAGCCTGCTGGGGGTCAACCGCTACCTCACGGCCAACGGGCTGAACCTGGGCGCCTTGCTCGGTTTCGCCTTCATCATGGGTTTCGGCGGCGCCATCATCTCGCTGCTGATCTCCAAGCCGATGGCCAAGTGGACGTCGGGCGTGCGCGTCATCACCGGCGCCGAGGGCCCCGACGAGCGCTGGATCGTGGACACGGTGCGCGGCTTCGCCGACAAGGCCGGAATCGGCATGCCCGAAGTCGGCGTGTTCGACGGCGAGCCCAACGCCTTTGCCACCGTTGCCTTCAAGAACAGCGCGCTGGTCGCCGTGTCCACCGGGCTGCTGCAGGGCATGACCCGCGAGGAAGTCGAGGACGTCATCGGCCACGAGGTGGCGCACATCGCCAACGGCGACATGGTCACCATGACGCTCATCCAGGGCGTGATGAACACGTTCGTGGTGTTCCTCTCGCGCGTCATCGGCTACTTCGTCGACGGTTGGCTCAGCCGTGGCGAGCAGCGCTCCGGCCCCGGCATCGGCTACATGATCACGACCATCGTGCTGGACATCCTGTTCGGCTTCGTGGCGGCCATCATCGTGGCCTGGTTCTCGCGCCAGCGAGAGTTCCGCGCCGACCGCGGCTCGGCCCAGCTGCTGGGTCGCCGCCAGCCGATGATCAACGCGCTGGCCCGGCTGGGCGGCATGGTGCCCGGCGAACTGCCGCGCGGGCTGCAGACCATGGGCATCACATCCGGCGTGGGCAAGCTGTTCTCCAGCCACCCGCCCATCGAGGAGCGCATTGCCGCGTTGCAGGGCGCGCCGGCCTGAGCATCGCCAGCCATCTGAAGAAGCCGCCTGTGGGCGGCTTCTTTTTGTCCGGCAAGCAATCGGGTGCAAGCGTTAGGGCAGTCGCCGTGGACGGGGCCGCGGGTCCGTGCCCCTGTTCTCCGGGCCGGCCTCGCGACCACACCCGCAGCGACGTCGGCGATACGCTCATCGCCACGGCCGCGCCGGTGACGAGGCCACGAACACGCGAATGGGCCCTGCGCCCAGGGCCCAAACCCGCGACCCTGGGCAGCGCGTGCTTGATCGAGGAGGTGTTCCAACGCGGCCGGTGCAAATCAGCGGCCGTCAGTTCCCTCTCCTGGATCACCCTTGCCGCTTGAGAGGACGGTGGTCTGGGTGTCCGGGCGGAGGGCCCATTCGCGTGTTCGTGGCCTGGGATAGCGCGAGGCCGTGGCGATGAGCGTACGGGTCACACCCGGAACTTGGCGTACCCGGGGCAGCGTGAGTGCCGTGGACGAGCCCGCGGCTCACCGCCCAAGCGGAGACTCGGCGTAGCCGGCGAGCAAGGCCGCCGCGTCGTCGTAGATCGCGACCGCGCCGGCTTGCTGCAGCACCTCGTCGGGGAACTTGCCGGATCGAAGCGCCACGGTTGCGATGCCGCACTGGGCCGCGGCCTCGATGTCGTACGGCGTGTCGCCGACGACCAGCACTTCGTTCGCGGCGATGCCCGGCAGCTTGGCCAGTGCCGTGGCGAAGATGTCCGG
>JAQGMY010000493.1 GCA_028292105.1 Ramlibacter sp. | reverse complement strand
TGTTGCACGATCACCGGCGCCAGGCCTTCGGATATTTCGTCGAGCAGCAAGAGCCGCGCGCCGGAGCGCAAAATGCGCGCCACGGCCAGCATCTGCTGCTCGCCACCCGACAGGCGGGTGCCGGGGCTGGACGCGCGTTCCTTCAGGTTGGGGAACATGTCGTAGATCTCCGCCACGCTCATGCCGCCGGCGGCGATGGTGGGCGGCAGCATCAGGTTTTCTTCCGCCGTCAGGCTGGCGAAGATCCCGCGCTCCTCGGGGCAGTAGCCCACGCCGAGCCGGGCGATGCGGTGCGGCGGCAGCTTGATGGCTTCCTGGCCTCGGATGCGGATCGTGCCCTTGCGCGTGCCGGTCAGGCCGACGATCGCGCGCATGGTGGTGGTGCGGCCGGCGCCGTTGCGCCCGAGCAGCGACACCACCTCGCCTTCGTTCACCCGCATGTTCACGCCGTGCAGCACGTGCGATTCGCCGTACCAGGCGTGCAGGTTCTCGATCTGGAGCATCTCCGTGGCTGCCATCAATGGGCTCCCTGCAATTCGGTGTCGGCGGAGCCCATGTAGGCCTCGATGACGAGCGGATTCTTCGAGACCTCGGCGTAGGGGCCGTCGGCGATCACGGCGCCGCGCTGCAGCACGGTGATGCGGTCGGCGATCGAGGACACCACGTTCATGTTGTGTTCCACCATCAGGATGGTGCGGCCCTGCGAGACCTTCTTGATCAACTGGGTCACGCGGTCCACGTCCTCGTGGCCCATGCCCTGCGTCGGTTCGTCCAGCAGCATCAGGTCGGGCTCCAGGGCCATCGTCGTGGCCAGTTCCAGCGCGCGCTTGCGGCCGTACGGCAGGTTCACGGTGAGCTCGTCGGCGAACGGCCGCAGGTCGACGGTTTCCAGCAACTGCATGGCCCGGTCGTGCAAGGGATACAGCGTGCGCTCGGACTTCCAGAAGTGGAAGGAGGTGCCCAGGTTGCGCTGCAGCGCGGCTCGCACGTTTTCCATCGCGGTCAGGTGCGGGAACACGGCGGAGATCTGGAACGAGCGGACGATGCCGCGCCGCGCCGTCTGCGCCGGGCGCTCGCGGGTGATGTCCGTGCCCTGGTAGGTGATGGTGCCGCGGGTGGGCGGCAGGAACTTCGTCAGCAGGTTGAAGAAGGTGGTCTTGCCGGCGCCGTTGGGGCCTATCAGTGCATGGATGTCGCCGCGCCTGACCTTCAGGTCGACGTTGTTCACGGCAACGAAGCCCTTGAACTCCTTGGTCAGGCCCCGGGTCTCCAGGATGGTCTCAGCGGACAAGTCTCTTCTCCGGCATGGCGTGGCAGGGCAAGGGACCGGCGGCCCCTGCCCGGGTCGCCAATGGTGGTCGGCATGCTGCAGCGCAGAAAGGGGGTTAGACCCTAAGTAGTTCTGCGGGTGGGGCGATACCCCGCGCCACGCGTTGGTGCATGCCAGCGAGGCGGCGCCGGTCCCTGGCCGCGGATGCTAGCAAAAAGTGAGCGGCTCGCGAAGTGGTGCATACCGCAGGCTTTCGGCAGCCTGGCCCCGCAACCGGCGCGCACAATCCGCAGCTTGCCAACGCAGGAGAGCACGATGGACGAAGAACGGGTGCGGGTGCGCATGGACACGCAGGGCGTGGCCGAAGTGGCGTTGGTGCGCAGCGACAAGATGAATGCGCTCGACCCCGCCATGTTCCGCGCGCTCACCGCCGCCATCGGGCAGGTGCGGGCCGACAGCGGCGTGCGCGCTGTGGTCCTGCACGGCGAGGGCCGCGCCTTCTGCGCCGGGCTGGACAAGGAGAGCCTGCAGGGCATCGCCGCGGAAGGTGGCGCCGGCGTCGGCGACCTGCTGCCGCGCACGCACGGCCTGGCCAACGCCTGGCAGCAGGTGGCGTGGGGCTGGCGCGAATTGCCGGTCCCCGTGATCGCCGCGGTGCACGGTGTCGCGTTCGGCGGCGGATTGCAGATCGCGCTCGGCGCCGACGTGCGCTGCGTGCATCCGGATGCGAAGCTTTCGGTGATGGAGGTCAAGTGGGGGCTGGTGCCGGACATGGCCGGCTGCGTGTTCCTCACCGAACTGGTGCGGGCGGACGTCGCGCGTGAGCTCACGTTCACCGGCCGCGTCGTCTCCGGCACCGAAGCCGTGGCGCTCGGCCTGGCCACGCGCGTGAGCGAAGACCCGCTCGGCGACGCCCGCGCGATGGCGCGCCAGATCGCCGGCAGCAGTCCGGACGCGATCCGCGCGGCCAAGCGCTTGCTGAACGGTGCAAGCCCGGTGGATGCGGCCCGCGTCCTGCTGGCCGAGGCGTCCGAGCAGCAGCGACTGATTGGCAGCGCCAACCAGCGAGAGGCCGTGCGCGCCGCGCTCGAGAAGCGGCCGCCGGTGTTTCGTTGACCTCGTCGCCGCGGCCCTGTACCGGGCCGGCGCCTCAGCGGACCGTCAGTCGCGCTCCGTCGCGGGCGGCCCGGGCCGAGCCGATCACGGCAGCGTCGCCGAAGCCGTGGCGCCGGAAAATCGCCAGCACCTCGTCGACCTTGCCCGGGTCGCAGGACACCAGCAGTCCGCCGCTGGTCTGCGGATCCGTCAGCAGCGCGAGTTCGGCGTCCGGGAAATCCGCCGGCACGGCCACGTCCTTGCCGTAGCCGGACCAGTTGCGGCCCGAAGCGCCGGTGACCATCCCTGCGCGGGCGAGCTCGCGCACCCCCTGCAGCACCGGCACCTGCTTCCAATCGAGCTCGATCGACAGGTCGGCGCCGCGCGCGAGTTCCAGCGTGTGGCCCGCCAGCCCGAAGCCGGTGACGTCGGTCAGCGCATGCACGCCGTCCAGCGCGGCCAGCTCGGGGCCCGGCGTGTTCAGCCGCGTCGTCGTGGCGATCATCCGCTCGTAGCCGGCGGCATCGAGCTGTTCCTTCTTCAGCGCGGCGGAGAGCACGCCCACGCCGAGCGGCTTGCCCAGCACCAGCACGTCGCCCGGGCGGGCATCGGCATTGCGCTTCACGCGCTTCGGATGCACCAGGCCGAGCGCGACCAGCCCGTAGATCGGCTCGACGGAGTCGATGGTGTGGCCGCCGGCGATCGGGATGCCGGCTGCGCGACAGACCGACTCGCCGCCTTCGAGGATGCGGGCGATGGTCGCCGTGCTCAGCACGTTGATCGGCATGCCGACCAGCGCCAGCGCGAGGATGGGCTTGCCGCCCATGGCGTAGACATCGGAGATGGCATTGGTGGCGGCGATGCGCCCGAAGTCGAACGGGTCGTCGACGATCGGCATGAAGAAATCGGTGGTGGCGATCAACGCCTGTTCGTCGTTGAGCTGGTAGACGGCGGCGTCGTCCGCGGTCTCGATGCCGACCAGCAACTCCGGCGGCATCGGCATGCGGCCGGTGTTCTTCAGGATCTCGGACAGCACGCCAGGGGCGATCTTGCAGCCGCAGCCGCCGCCGTGCGACAGCGACGTGAGGCGGGGTTCTACGGCGGAGGCCGGGACGGCGGCGTTCATGGTGCGGATTCCAGTTCTTGCAGGAGGCTCAGGAGCGCTTCGCGTTCGGCGGCGGGGTCGAACAGCGGCGCGCGCAACTCGCATTGTGCGGCCAGCGTTACCAGCAGGGACGCCGCGGGGTCTTGTTCCGACTGGCCGGCGCGGCACTCCCGCAGCAGGGCAGCCAGTGCCGGCGCATCGCCGTGCGGGAAGTAGCCCGCATAGCCGCGCCCCAGCATGCCGACGTTGCCCGGCACCTCGCTGGCCAGCACCGGCGTGCCGCAGCGCACTGCCTCCATGATCACGTGGGCTCCGCCTTCCAGCGCACTGGTGTGCACCAGCAGGTGCGAGCTGCGGATGCGCTCCATGGTCTGCGCGTGGGGCAGGGCGCCGAGCCATTGGTAGTTGGGACACTCGCGGGCCGTCGCGCGGGCTTGGGCCGCCAGCCCGATGTCACCATCGCCGTGGCCGATGTGGGTGAAGCGGATGCCGGGCTCGCCGCGCAGCAGGTCGGCGGCG
This sequence comes from Ramlibacter sp., assembly GCA_028292105.1. Taxonomy (GTDB): domain Bacteria; phylum Pseudomonadota; class Gammaproteobacteria; order Burkholderiales; family Burkholderiaceae_C; genus Ramlibacter. Next base: position 15,362 of record JAQGMY010000493.1, on the reverse strand, counting down.
CCGAACAGCGTTTGCGGGCTCTTCACGGCCCGCAGGTGGCCCACCATGACGACGTCGAGGGCTTCGCGCGACTTCGTCGCGGGCGGCTGCGCGGGTGCGGACTGGAAGACCACCCGGGTCTTGCCCCGGTGTGCCTCGCCCAGTGCGTCGGCGCCGCATTCCTGCAGTACCACCAGTCGCTGTGCGAGCTCCAGTGAACGCCGGGCGTCGCCGTCGCGCGCAAGGTCCTGGTAGAGGTCGGTGCCGGTCAACACCACGGCGAGTCCCCGGCCCGGATGCGCTCGCGCCCATGCCGCGATGGATGCGGCGGAGCGCCGTGCGTGCAGCGCCAGCATGAGCGTGTCGCCGCCTCCATCCAAGGGGCCCCAGGCATTGGCGATGCGGACCCGGTAGCGCGGCGCCAGCGCCTGGGCCCAGCGCTGCGCCGTCCGCCCGTTGCCGTTGTTGGCGTTGGCCAGTGCGGGGCTTACGATGACGAGCGATGGGACACCAGGCATTACCGGTTTATAGCGCTGCCGGCGCGGACGAGGCGCTGGCCTTGCGCCGCGGCGGCCGGGACGCCGTGCGTGCCGCGTTGGTGCAGGCGCGTGAACGGACCCTGGGGCTGGCGCGCGACTATGCCGCAGCGCTGGGCGACGCGCCCGCCATTCCTTACGCGGCGCAGTGGAATCCGCCGCTGTGGGAGCTGGGTCACGTCGCCTGGTTCCAGGAATGGTGGATCGCGCGCAATCCGCAGCGTGGCCTGGGCGTGGACTGCGATCCCGACGCACCGCGGCGCGGCTCGGTCCTGGCGCACGCCGACCGCTGGTACGACTCCAGCCGCGTCGTCCACCGGTCGCGCTGGGAGCTGGACTTGCCGGACGCACCCGGCACCCACGACTTCCTGCGGCGCACGCTGGCGGCGACGCTCTCGTCGCTGGACGAATTGCCCGAGCAGCCCGGCGACACCGCCCTGTACTTCTACCGCCTGGTGGCACTGCACGAGCAGATGCACGCGGAAGCGGCGACCTATATGGCGCGCGGGCTCGGGGTCCCGCTGGCCGCCGCCGGCGATTCGCAGCCGATGGCACCGCACCGGGAGCTGTTGCTGGAGGCGCAGGATTTCCGGCTCGGTGCGGACCCGCAAGGCTTCGCGTTCGACAATGAACTGGGCGCGCATCGGGTGCGGGTGGGTCCCGCCTGGATCGATTCGCAGGCGGTGAGCTGGGCGCGCTTCCTTCCCTTCGTGGAAGCCGGCGGCTACGAGGATGCAAGCTGGTGGACCGAGGAAGGCGCGCAGTGGCTCGGCCGGGCGGGGCGCCGCGCACCCGAAGGCCTGCGGTGTGCCGGCGGCGGCTGGCAGCATCGGGGCCCGGCCGGCTGGACACCGCTGCAACTTGGCGCGGCCGCCGTGCACCTGAATGCCCATGAGGCGCAGGCCTGGTGCCGCTGGGCCGGCCGCAGGCTGCTGACCGAAGCGGAATGGGAGTGCGCAGCCCACACGCTGCCCGGCTTTTCCTGGGGATCGGTCTGGGAGTGGACCGCTTCCACCTTCACGCCCTACCCGGGCTTCGTTCCGCATCCCTACCGCGACTATTCCCAGCCCTGGTTCGGCAGCCGCCACGTGCTGCGGGGGGCCTGCGCGGCCACCTCGCCGGCGCTGTCCCATGCGCGCTACCGCAACTTTTTCGAGCCGCATCGCAGCGACGTCTTCGCGGGCTTTCGCAGTAGCCGAGCCTGACGCGGGGAGTTGGGTGAAACCTTATACTGCCTCGCAGCTCGTGGCGGCCCCAAAGCCGCCCACCTTGCGACGCGGATCGTTCCTGCGCCTGCACCGTACTTCGGAAATCTCACATGCAACAGCCCATCACCCGCCGTGACCTCGTCAAGGCCGCCTCCGCATCGCTCGTCCTCGGCGGCATCCCTTCGCTCCATGCGCAGGAGGCGCGACGCTTCGATCCGCAGCCCACCGGCTGGCGGACCTTCGACGTGACGACGACGGTGCAGCTGCGCGAGCCCAAGGGCGCATCGGTGGTCTGGCTGCCGGTGCCTTCGCTCGACACGCCCTGGCAACGCACCCGCGACCTCAGCTGGAGCGGCACCAGCAGCGATGTGCGCATGGCGGCCGACGGTGAAACCGGCGCCAAGGTCCTGGTCGCCCGTTTCGATGGGGCCACCCGTGAGCAGACCATCGTGCTGACCAGCCGGGTCGAGACGCAGAACCGCGCCGTCGACTGGAAGCAAGCGGCCGCCGGCCCCGCAGCCGACCCGGCCGACCTGCGGATGTGGACGCAGCCGAGCGGCCTCATCACCACCGACGGCATCGTGCGCAAGGTCGCCACGCAGATCGTCGCCGGCTCGCGCAGCGACCGCGAGAAGGTGCAGCGCATCTACGACTGGGTCGTCGTCAGCACCTACCGCGAACCCAAGGTCAAGGGCTGCGGCGAGGGCGACATCAAGACGATGCTGGAGACCGGGAACCTCAGCGGCAAGTGCGCGGACATCAACGCCTTGTTCGTGGGCCTGTGCCGTGCGGCCGGCGTGCCGGCTCGCGACATCTACGGCGTGCGGCTGGTGCCCAGCGCCTTCGGTTACCGCGAACTGGGCGCCAACCCGGCCAGCCTCAAGGGTGCGCAGCACTGCCGGGCCGAGGTCTACCTGAAGACCCATGGCTGGGTGGCGATGGATCCGGCTGACGTCACCAAGGTGATGCGCCAGGAGACGCCGGAGTGGATCAAGGACGCGGGGCACCCGCTGGTGACGCCGGTGCGCAAGGCCTTGTTCGGCGCCTGGGAGGGCAACTGGATGGGCTACAACAGCGCCAGCGACGTCAAGTTGCCGGGTTCGAAGCAGGCCAAGCTCGGCTTCTTCATGTACCCGCAGGCGGAGACCGCCGAAGGCGCCCGCGATCCCTACGATCCGGACTCCTTCTCCTACCAGATCACTGCGCGCGAGATCAAGGCCTGAGCCCCATCCCCATGGCAACTGCCACCGATCACCAAGAGCAGGCTCCGGCCGAGCCCGGCGGCAGCACGCCCGCGCTGACGCTCGCCGGGCTGGCGGCACTGCTGGCCTCCGCTTGCTGCGTGTTGCCGCTGGTGTTCGCGCTGGTCGGCATTTCAGGCGCCTGGATCGCCCGGATGCGGGTGCTGGAGCCTTACTCGGGGGCCTTGTCCGTGCTTTCGCTGGCGGCGCTCGCGTTCGCCGGCTGGCGGCTGTACCGCACGGGCTCGGCCGGCGGCGCGGCGTGCCAGGTCGGCGACACCGCCTGCCGCCAGGTCAGCGCCGGCGCCAGGCGCTGGTTCTGGCTGGTTGCGATCCTCGCCCTGATCCCGCTGCTGGTGCCGCTTGCGGCGCCGCTGTTCTACTGAAAGAATCGCTTCCATGAACAAGTTCCAAGGTCTTGCCGCGGCGGTGCTCCTGGCCGGCGCCGGCCAGGCGCTCGCCGTGCAGCGCCAGGTGGTCCTGACCGTGCCCACCATGGACTGCGACACCTGCCCGGTCACCATCCGGATCTCCCTGATGAAGGTGCCGGGTGTCAGCCGCGCGGTGGTGAGCTATGCACGCCGCGATGCGCGGGTGACCTTCGACGACGCCAGGACCGATGTCGCCGCACTGACACGCGCAACCGAGGCGGCGGGCTACCCGTCCTTCCCGGCCGAGGCCAGGTAGGTCGCGCGCCGCAACGTGTGGCGCCGATCACAGCAGCGAAGCAGCCCAGCCTTGCGCGGTGGGGCTGCCCCAGTCGCACTCCCCCACCACGATGAAGCGCCCGCGGCCCTGGCGATCGATGGCCACCGTGCTGGGGTACGCGCTCAGGCCGAACGACCTGGCGACCGCGCCGTCGCGGTCGCACAGCACCGGCAGGTCCAGCGCGGTGGCGGCCATGAAGCGGCGGATGGCCGGATCGCCTTCCTTGAAGTTCACGGCCATCAGCTGCAGGCCCTGAGGCCCGAACTGCGCCGCGAGCTGCTGCAGTGACGGCATTTCAGTGCGACAAGGCTCGCACCAGCTCGCCCAGAAGTTCAGCAGCACGGGTTTGCCGCGCGCCTCCGCCAGCTTCCACATGGTGCCGTCGAGTGCCGGCAGTTGCACGGCAGGCGTGGCGCGCTGGCGCGGCCACGGCTTGAGCTGGGGTTCGGTGGCGAGGGCGGGCGTGCCGAGCGCCGCCAGCGCGCCGCCCAGCCAGTGCCGCCGATTGATCAGGGGTTTGACGTGCATCGCTGGTGCACATGTTAGCGGGGCCTGCTTCGCAGGGTGCGCAAGCTTCGCTTGCGCACCGCGGCGGCGGGTGAGGTGCGCAAGCGAAGCTTGCACACCCTACGAGGACATGGCTATTTCACGGCCACCGGCTCGCCGAACCCGACCCAGGTCTTGCCATCGAATTTCGCCAGCTGCATGGTCTGGAACGGCGCGAAGTCGTTCGGGCTCGTGTCCGCGGTCACGCCGGGCAAGGCCATCGGCGCCTGGAAGCCCTTCAGGTTGGCGGCCTGGCGCATCACGTTCTCGCGCGTCAGGTTGTCGCCGCACTGCCGCAGTACCTGCACGGTCAGCTGCGCGGCGGCCATCGCGTAGGTGGCGCTGCCATCCATCGGGTCCTCGCCCGGCAGGTACTTCTTCATGAACGCGAAGTAGTCCTGCATCGCCTTGTCGCTGCTCCACTTGGGATCGGTCGGGTCCTTGATGTACTGCATCGAGATCAGGCCCACCGACTTGTCGAGCCCGGCCGGCTTCAGCACCGAGCCGACGCTGGCGGACACCTGGTTCAGGTAGTGCACCGGCTTCCAGCCCACGTCCGCCACCTTGCGGATCGCCTGGGCGGCGAACTTCGGCGTGGTGATGTTGAAGAAGGTGTCGGCGCCCGAGCCCTGCAGCGTGATGATCTGCGAGTCGACCGTGGGATCCGTCACTTCATACGTCGCGGTCTTGACGATCATGGTCCTGGCCTTGTCGCCCAGGCCGTCCATGAAGCCCTTGAGGTAGTCCTTGCCGTAGTCGTCGTTCTGGTACAGCACGGCGATCTTGGCGTTGGGCCTGTTGCGCAGGATGTCCAGTGCGTACAGCTTGCCTTCGCTCTGGTAGTTGGGGTTGAAGCCCATCGTCCAGGGGAAGTCCTTCGGGTCGTTCCACTTCGACGCGCCGGTGGCCAGGAAGAGGTGCGGCACCTTCTTGGTGTTCATGTACTTGTGGATCGCCGAGTTCGACGGCGTGCCCAGCGTGCTGACGGTGAAGAGCACCTCGTCCTGCTCCACCAGCCGGCGGATCATCTCGACAGCCTTTGGCGGGCTGTAGCCGTCGTCCAGCGAGATGTAGTTGATCTTCCGGCCGTTGATGCCACCCGACTCGTTGATCATCTTGAAGTAGGCCGCCTCCACCTTGCCGATGATCCCGTAAGCCGACGCGGGGCCGCTGTACGGAATGGTGTTGCCCACCTTGATCTCGGTGTCGCTGGCGCCGGGGTCGTAGCGCTTCTGGGCCACGGCCGGCAGCAGGGCCAGCGCCACGGCCAGCCCGAGCAAGGTGCGTTTGCGGATCGACATGATGGTTCCTTTCAAGGGTGGCTACGGCAATCACGCCGCTGGAGAGTCCCGGCCGGTACGGCGCCTGATCCGCACCCAGGCCAGGCGCAAGGCGCCGGCGATGCCCGTGGGCATCACGTACATGAACAGGATCATCAGCGCGCCGTAGATGGCCCACGGCGCCGCCTTCGAGAGGTTGTCGGCCAGGTTCGGGACGAACTGGATGAAGATCGCGCCCCACAACGCGCCGGTGATCGAAGCCAGCCCGCCCACCACCATGCCGACCAGCAGCGAGATCGACAGGAAGATCGTGAAGCTGTCCGGCGCGACGAAGGCGACCGCGATCGCGCCGAGCCCGCCGGCGACACCGGTGAACATGGCGCTGACGCCGAACGCCAGCGACTTGTACATGCTGTTGTCTATGCCCATGGTGGCGGCGGCGATGGGCTGGTCGCGGATCGCGATCAGCGCCCGGCCCACGCGCCCGCGCAGGAGGTTCCAGGCCAGCACGAACATCACGACCGTCAGCGCCAGCGTGAAGAAGTACAGCCACCGATCGGCGTTCAGCTTCAGCCCCAGGAGGCTGGCGAAAGGCGGCTCCGGCTTGGTGAGGATGATCCCCTGCACGCCGCCGGTCCAGTGCTCCAGGTGCTTGTATTTCAGCAGCTGCGGCAGCGCCACGCCCAGTGCGAAGGTGGCCAGCGCGAGGTACACGCCTTCCAGCCGCAGCGCCGGCAGGCCGAACAGGAAGCCGGCCACCAGGCACACCGCGCCGGCGGCGGGAATGCACAGCCAGTAAGGCACCCCGAACTTGTCCATCATCACGGCGGTCACATAGGCGCCGATCGCATAGAAGGCGCCGTGCCCCAGCGAGATCTGGCCGTTGTAGCCGGTGAGGATGTTGAGGCCGAGCAGCGCGATGGCGTAGATCAGCACCATCGTGAACTGGAACACCCGGTAGTTGGTGACCACGAAGGGCAGCACGCAGGCGAACAGCACCAGCACCACGGCCGCGGTGGCCCAGCGCGCCGACCAGCCGCGCACCGCACCGGAAGCTTGCGCCGGGGCCAGCGGCGGCAGGTCGGTGGGGTTGGCCGTGGCGACGGTGGCGGATTCCATCTTCAGACCCGCTGCACGATGACGCGGCCGAACAGGCCCGCGGGTTTGACGACCAGCACGCCGACGATCAGCACCAGGGCGACCGTCAGCTTCAGCTCGGTGCCGATCACGTAGGCGCCGATGATGTTCTCGAGCACGCCGACGATGAAGCCGCCCACCACCGCGCCGCCGGGGCTGTCGATGCCGCCCATGAGCGCCGCGGCGAAGGCATAGAGGATCACGCCGGTCATCATGTTCGGCTCGAGGAACACGATAGGCGCCACCATCATCCCCGCGGTGGCGCCTATGGCCGCCGCCAGGCCCCAGCCGAGCGCCAGCATCCAGCCCACCCGCACGCCGACCAGCCGGCTCGAGTCGGGGTTCTGCGCCGCCGCCCGCATCGCCAGGCCCAGGGGCGTGAAGCGGAAGAACAGGTAGACCAGCAGCAGCACCACCAGCGTGACGCTGATCGCGCCCAGTTCATGCGAAGACACGATGTGCCAGCCGAAGGGCGGTTTCTCCGGGAAAGGGCTGGGAAAGGACTTGATGGTGTAGCTGTAGATCCAGCCGGCAATGCTGTTGAGGATCAGCAGCAGGCCGATGAAGACGACCACCGTGGTCAGCACAGGTGCGCGTTCGACCGGCCGGATGATGATGCGTTCGATGGCGGCGCCCAGCACGAAAGACAGCGCGATGGTCGAGAAGAAGGCCAGCCAGTAGGGAAAGCCGGCCTGGATCATCGTCCAGCAAAGGTAGGTGGAGAACATCGCCATCTCGCCCTGCGCGAAGTTCACCAGCCGCGTCGCGTTGTGGATCATCACCAGCGCCAGCGCCAGGCTGGCGTAGATGCCGCCGGTGGCGAGGCCGGCGATCACCTGGTGCAGGAAGGCTTCCATCCGTCTTGGCCTTTCAGTAGCCGAGGTAGGCACGGCGCACCGCGTCGTCGTTCATCAGGTCCGTGCTGCTGCCGGACAGCACGATGCGGCCGGTCTCCAGCAGGTGCGCACGATCGGCCAGCTTGAGCGCCATCGATGCGTTCTGCTCGACCAGCAGGATGGTCACCTTCTGTTCGCGGTTGATGTCGCGCATCACGTTGAAGATTTCCTTGACCACCATCGGCGCGAGGCCGAAGGACGGTTCGTCCAGCAGCAGCAGCCGCGGCCGCAGCATCAGCGCGCGGGCGACGGCCAGCATCTGCTGCTGCCCGCCGGACAGCGTGCCGGCCTGCTGGTGCCGCCGCTGCGCCAGGATCGGGAACAGCTGGTACATGCGCTCGTAGTCCCGCGCCAGCGAAGCGCGGTCGCGCCGCACGTAGGCGCCCAGGCGCAGGTTCTCTTCGGTGGTGAGGTCGGTGAAGGTGCCGCGGCCATCGGGCACGTGCGCCACCCCGAGCCGCACGATGTCTTCGGTGGCCCGGCCGGCGATGCTGGCGCCGGCGAAGCGCACCTCGCCGCTGGCCCGCACCATGCCGCAGAGCGCGCGCAAGGTCGTCGTCTTGCCGGCGCCGTTGGCGCCGAGCAGGGCCGTGATGCTGCCTTCCTCGATGCTGAAGTCGAGGCCATGCAAGACCTCGGTCGGGCCGTAACCGGCGTGCAGCTTGCGCACTTCGAGCAAGGGGGTCGCCATCAGCTCTCCGCCCCGAGATAGGCCTGCACGACATCCGGATGGGCGCGCACTTCGGCCGGCGTGCCGTCGGCGATCTTGCGGCCGAAGTTCAGTGCCACCACCCGGTCGGACACGCTCATCACCAGCCCCATGTGGTGCTCCACCAGCAGCACCGTCAGCTGGAACTGGTCACGGATGGCGCGGATCAGGCTGCCGAGCGACCCGACCTCTTCGTGGTTCAGGCCCGCTGCCGGTTCGTCGAGCAGCAGCAAGGTCGGTTCGCTGGCGAGGGCGCGTCCGAGTTCGACCCGCTTGCGGGTGCCGAAGGGAAGGTCCGCGACGCGGCGATCCGCCACCGCCTCGAGCTTGAGGAAGCGCACCAGTTCCTCGGCGCGCCGGTCGCTGTCGTGTTCTTCCTTGGCCACGCCGGGCAGCCGCAAGGCGTTGGAGAAGAAGCCCTTGCGGGTGCGCGCATGGCGGCCGACCTTGATGTTGTCGCGCACCGTCATGCTGGCGAACAGCGCCAGGTTCTGGAAGGTGCGGCCGATGCCGAGCCCGGCCACGCGATGGCGGGACACCTTCTCCATGGGCTGGCCGTCGAAGGTGATGCGGCCTTCGCTGTACTCGTACAGGCGCGACAGGCAGTTGAACAGCGTGGTCTTGCCGGCGCCGTTGGGCCCGATCAGTCCGGTGATCTGGCCGCGTGCCACGTCGAACGACACGCCATCGAGCGCGGTGATGCCGCGAAAACGCACGCACAGGTCGCGCACCGAAAGCAGCGCCCCGGCGGCGGCAGCGTCTGACGTCAGCGGTTGCGATTCGCCTGGAAGTTGCACGCGCCGGGCCTTTGGTGCGAAGAAGGTTTGCATGCTTCCACGCAAAGCCCGGCCCTTCGCATGGTGTTTTCCCGCAGCCATGTCGCGCATGCAACTGCCTGGACGGCCCGGCTGTGCCGCTAGGATGCGGTGGCAGGAGCGTTGACATGACAGAACTCACCGACAAGCGCATGGCCGGACCCGTGATCCGGCTGCATCCCAACGACAACGTGGTGGTGGCCCGGCTCGACGTCGGCATCGGCACCAGCGTGGCGGGGGAAGGATTCACCAGCCGCAGCCAGGTGCCCGCCGGCCACAAGCTCGCCGCCCGGGCGATCCGGGAGGGCGAAGCGATCCTCAAGTACAACACCTGCATCGGCTTCGCCACCACGGACATCGCCGCCGGCACTTATGTGCACTCCCACAACGTGGGCTTTCGCGAGTTCGACCGGGATTACGCCTACGGCCGCGAGTACGTGCCGACGCCGGTGCTGCCCGAGTCCGGGCAGGCGCGCTTCATGGGCTACGTGCGCGAGGACGGCCAGGTCGGCACGCGCAACTTCATCGGCATCCTGTCGACGGTGAATTGTTCAGCCACCGTGGTGCACAAGGTGGCGGAGTGGTTCACGCCGGAGCGGCTCGAGGCGTTCCCGCAGATCGATGGCGTGGTGGGCCTCTCGCATGGCCTCGGCTGCGGCATGGAGATGACCGGCGAGCCGATGGACCTGCTGCGCCGCACGCTCGGCGGCTTTGCCCGCAACCCGAACTTTGCCGCGGTGCTGATCATCGGGCTGGGCTGCGAACGCAACCAGCTCTCCGGCCTGATGGCGCAGCAAGGCCTGCAGGCCAGCCCGCGGCTGCACACCTTCGTGATGCAGGAGACCGGCGGCACCCGCAAGACGATAGAGGCAGCGGTGCAAGCCGTGCAGCAGGTGCTGCCGGCGGCCAACGACGTGCGGCGCGTATCGGTGTCGGCGCGCCACCTGAAGGCGGGGCTGCAATGCGGGGGCTCCGACGGGTTCTCCTCCATCACCGCCAATCCCGCGCTCGGCGGCGCCATGGACATCCTGGTGCGGCACGGCGGCACGGCCATCCTGTCGGAGACGCCCGAGATCTATGGCGTCGAGCACACGCTCACGCGGCGGGCCGTCACCCGTGCGGTCGGTGAGAAGTTGATCGAGCGCATCCGCTGGTGGAAGGAGGAGTACTCGCCCGGACGCGACGTGCAGATCAACGGCGCGGTCAGTCCCGGCAACCAGGTCGGCGGCCTGGCCAACATCTTCGAGAAGTCGCTCGGTTCCTCGATGAAGGGCGGCACCACCGGCCTGATGGAGGTCTACCGCTATGCCGAACCGGTCACGCAAAGCGGCTTCGTCTTCATGGACACGCCCGGCTTCGATCCCTGTTCCGCCACCGGGCAGATCGCCGGCGGTGCCAACATGATCCTCTTCACGACCGGGCGCGGCTCCATGTTCGGCGCCAAGCCGGTGCCCTCGATCAAGCTGGCGACCAACACGCCGATGTACGAGCGGCTCACCGAGGACATGGACTACAACTGCGGCCAGATATTGGACGGCACCCGCACCATGGCGCAGTCGGCCCAGGACATCTTCGAGCTGATGCTGCAGGTCGCGTCCGGCGAGCGCAGCAAGAGCGAGCTGCTGGACCTGGGCGACCACGAATTCGTGCCCTGGAACATCGGCGTGGTCAGCTGAGCGCCCGGCCGCCAGAGAAGACGCGCTTTCCCGCCTGTGTTCGCGCAATTGATCGCGCGGGGCTCCGCCTACGATCCTCGCAGGACGTTGGAAATGGAGACCCTGATGAAGAATGCACTGATGATCGTTCCGGTGGCGCTGCTGTTGGCCGGTGCGGCGCAAGCCGGCACCTACGCCATCCTGCAAGCCTCGGATTGCCCGCTCGTGACCTCGGGCGAGCTCGCCCAGGCGGTGCGCAAGGTCGGCACGGTCAACGGCTTGAACCTGCCGAAGGACATGACCGTGCGCGCCGAGCTGCAATGCGTCGCCGACGCCAAGTTGCGCGGCCGCTTCGTGTACACCTTCCGCGCCGCCATCGAGAAGCAGCTGGGCGACGGCGAGATGCAGCGCTGGGCGCCGGTGGCGCAGCTCACGGGCTATGGCACCACGTCCGGCAGCACGAGCCTGCTGCGCGACGTGAGCTTCACGGTTCGGGATCTGATCCGCCAGGAGCCCTGAACGGGCGCGGCGGCAAGCTGCGGCGCGTCGCCTGGACGCGCCGAGCTTCAGGAACGGGCGAGGGCGGGGGCCCGGTTCTGGCCGCCGGCCAGCAGGATCGAAAGATGGGCCTGCTGCAGCGATGCCTGCCGATCGCCTTGCACCACGTTGCGCAAGGCAGGCTGTTCGTCCAGGCGGAAGGCACACAGCACGAAGTTGCTCGCCGCCAGCTTGATCACTTCGGCCAGTGACATCCCCGCCAGCAGGTTGGCCATCTCCGCGCCAATGCCCAGGCGCAGCATCGCCGATGCCCGGTCTTCCCGCAGCAGCTTCTGCGCGAGCAGCATGTAGGTCAGGTTCAGGTCGGCGATCTCTTTGGTAGCTTCGGCTGCATCCATCTGGCGTCTCCATCCGTTCACGCTGCCGTGCCCCTGCTCGGCTGTGTGTGACTGGATGTTACGAGCCGCAATCAGATGTTTAAAGGGACAGGGCAACCGTCCGGGGTTCGGAAGCCGCCGTTTGGCCGGCGCCCGGCGGTTCCGTGAACGGGCAGGCGGCTACGAGGCCACTTCAGAGGCATCCGGCGTTGCATCTGCGCCACCTTCGGGGCGCTTCTTCTTGCCGGCGCGGGAGGGCGGGCGGCACAGCACGCACACATAGTCGACCTTGCCGTCATGGGCGTGGGCGACGAAGCGGCCGGTGCAGCGCGTGCACGCCACCAGTTCCACCATGTCGCTTTCGAAGAAACGCACCAGGGTGGCGGCCCGGGTGAAATCCAGCACCGGCTCGTCGCCATGGGAGCGCACCTGCTCCTGGTACATGCGAAACGTCTTGATCAGCGCGTCCACCTTGCCGCCGTCGCCGTGGGCGAGCATGTGGAGGTAGATGTTGTAGAACATCGACGAGTGGATGTTGGCCATCCACGTCATGTACCAGTCGACGGAAAACGGCAGCAGCCCCTTGGGCGGGGAAGTGCCCCTGATTTCCTTGTAGAGCCGCAGCAGGCGCTCGCGACTGAGGCTCACCTCGCCTTCGATGAACTGCAGGCGCGCGCCCAGCTCGATCAGCGAGACGGCCAGCTGCACCTCGCGGGCTTCCTGCAGCACGCTCCTGGTGGTCAAGGGCAAGCTCCTGTGGACGGGAGCCCGCATTCTGTCACCTGGCACGCCGGGCTCGGCTAGCGCGCTTCCTCCAGCGTCTGCACCCGCCGCACCAGCGCGGTGAACTGGGGCCGCAGCAGCGCGTTGAGCGCATCCCGCTCGACGCGGATGCGGCTGCCCAGCGAGCGGACCAGTGCCCATTCCCAGGCCGAGAGTTCAGGCGAGCCCAGCACCTGCAGCTGGCGCGCGGCTGCGGTGCATTGCGCGTCCAGCGCCGGCAACTGGTCCCATTCGCCCGCGCGCGCCACTTCCAGCATGCGCGTCACGATGAAAGCCAGCTGGCCGTAGCAGCCGAGAAGGTTCACTTCTTGTAGACGCCCCCGCACACGACGGTGTCGTCCAGCCGCTCGCAGTAGGCGCTCTTCGGCTCGATCTTCTTGCTGACCGGGTTGTTGAACTTGTAGTCGGTCCAGAAGCTCACCTTGGTCTTGCCGAAATCGACGCGTTCCTTGATGTACTCCTTGCCGTCCATGTCCTTCATGTCCATGAAGTTCTTGCCGACCATGCGCTCGTTGGTGCCATGGGCGACGCAGGTGCCGTCCAGGCGGTGCACCGCCAGGTACAGGTCGCGGTCGTGGAATTCCTTGTTGTCCTTGTCGGTGATCGCGGCGTAGCCCTTGTCCTTGCCATTCGCCTTGATGTAGGCGACGCCCTTCTTCACCATGGCCTCGGCTTCCTTGGCACTGGCGGCGGTGTCCGTGTTCGCCCAGGCGGCGCCGGCGGCGGCGAGGCCGCCGATGGCCAGCATGATGGCGATGGCTTGTTTGCGTTGCATTCCCTCGTCCTCTCTTGGTGATTTCATCCGGGAGCTCCGGAGTGGTTGCCATTTTCACGGCCGGGCGCCAGGGCAAAACCCGGAACAGAGCCCGGTTTCCGGTCCTGCTCGCCCAATGACGGCGGGCGGCCCGTAGACTGCGTTCGATGAGCACCTCCACCGCCGTCCCGGTCGTCCGCCTGGCGCGCCCCGCCGATGCCGACACCATCGCCGGCTTCAACGCGGCGATGGCTTGGGAGACCGAGGGCAAGCGGCTGTTGCCGCAGGTGGTGGGCGCCGGCGTCCGGCGCCTGCTGGCGGAACCCGGGCTGGGCTTCTACCTGGTGGCGGAGGCGGGGAGCGAGGTGGTGGCGTGCCTGATGGTCACCACGGAGTGGAGCGACTGGCGCAACGGCCGCTTCTGGTGGATCCAGAGCGTCTACGTGGCGCCGGGCTGGCGTCGCCGTGGCGTGTTTCGCGCGCTCTATGAGCACGTCGGCCAGGCGGCGGCGGCCGCACCGGACGTGTGCGGCTTCCGCCTGTACGTGGAGCACGACAACGTCGCGGCCCAGGCCACCTACGAGCGGCTGGGGATGTCCCGGACCGATTACCTGTTGCTGGAGCAATTGCGCCCGGGCGTGGTGTTCCTGCGCACCGACTAGCGCGGCAAGGTCGCCGCCGGGGTCAAGCCGAACGGAGGTGAGCCTGCTGGCGAAACCCGGCAGAATCCGCGCATGCCTTCCAATCCCTTCGAACCGGACGAGCCCGGCGCAGCTTCGTCCGGCATGCGCAAAGGCCTCACCAACTACGGCGACGCCGGCTTCTCGCTGTTCCTGCGCAAGGCCTTCATCAAGGGCGCCGGCTACACCGACGCCGCGCTGGACCGGCCGGTGATCGGCATCGCGGACACCGGCAGCGGCTACAACCCCTGCCACGGCAACATGCCGCAGTTGATCGAGGCGGTGCAACGCGGCGTGATGCTGGCCGGGGGGCTGCCGGTGAAGTTCCCGACCATCTCGATCGGCGAGAGCTTCGCGGCGCCCACCAGCATGTACCTGCGCAACCTGATGTCGATGGACACCGAGGAGATGCTGCGGGCGCAACCGATGGACGCGGTGGTGCTGATCGGCGGCTGCGACAAGACGGTGCCGGCGCAGCTGATGGGAGCGGCCTCCGCCGGGCTGCCGGCGATCCAGCTGATCACCGGCTCGATGCTGACCGGCTCGCATCGCGGCGAGACGGTCGGCGCCTGCACCGATTGCCGGCGCTACTGGGGCCGCTACCGGGCCGACGAGATCGATGCGCAGGAGATCTCGGACGTCAACAACCAGCTGGTGGCCAGCGTCGGCACCTGTTCGGTGATGGGGACGGCGAGCACCATGGCCTGCATCGCGGAAGCCCTGGGCATGACGGTGCCGGGCGGCGCGTCGCCGCCGGCGGTCACGTCGGACCGGATGCGCGTTGCGGAGGCGACGGGCGAAGTCGCGGTGCAGATGGCCCGGAGCCAGCTCACCATGGACAAGATCCTCGATGAACGCGCCTTCGAGAACGCGATGCGCGTGCTGCTGGCCATCGGCGGCTCCACCAACGCGATCGTGCACCTGACGGCGATCGCCGGCCGCATGGGCTTCGAGGTGGACCTGAAGGCGCTCGACCGCATGGGCCGCGAGACGCCGGTGCTGGTCGACCTGAAGCCCTCGGGCCAGCACTACATGGAGCACTTCCATGCGGCCGGCGGCATGACGACCCTGCTGCGCGAACTGGCCCCGCTGCTGCACCTCGACGCGATGACGGTCACCGGCCGCACGCTGGGCGAAGAACTGGAGCGGGCCAGCCCGTCCTTCGCGCAGGACGTGATCCGCCCGCGCACCAACCCCATCTATCCGCAAGGCGGGATCGCGGTGCTGCAGGGCAACCTGGCGCCCGGCGGCGCGATCATCAAGCAGTCCGCGGCCGATCCGGCGCTGATGGAGCACGAGGGTCGGGCGGTGGTGTTCGAAGGCCTGGAGGACCTGGCCACCCGCCTGGACAGCGATGACCTCGACGTCCACGCCAGCGACGTGCTGGTGCTGAAGAACATCGGCCCCAAGGGCGCACCCGGCATGCCGGAAGCGGGCTACATCCCGCTGCCGCGCAAGCTGGCGCGGCAGGGCGTGAAGGACATGGTGCGCATCAGCGACGGCCGCATGAGCGGCACCGCCTTCGGCACCATCGTGCTGCACGTGACACCGGAGTCGGCC
>JAQGMY010000481.1 GCA_028292105.1 Ramlibacter sp. | reverse complement strand
GGCCACCGCGGCTGGATCAATTACCTGGCCGTCGCGCCCGAGATGCGGGGGCGCGGCCACGCAGCGGCGCTGGTGAAATGGGTCGAGGAGAAGCTGCTCGCGGCAGGTTGCCCCAAGGCGAGCCTGCTGGTGCGGGCGACGAATACGCAGGCGATGGGCTTCTATCGCCGGCTGGGGTATGCGGCGGATGAGGCGATCCCGATGGGGAAGCGGCTGATTCCGGACGAGTGAGGCGGCGAGAGGCGCAAGGCGGGAGCGCCCCATCCCGGCCTTCCCCCGGGAGGGGGAAGGAGCAAGACCGGAGTCAGGTCACCGGCGCCGGATTGAAAAGAACCAGCGCGTTGTGCAGCTTCCAGTGCTCCGCCCAGGTCTTCTTCTTGCCGCTGGCCACGTCCAGCATCAGCCGGAACAGCTGCCAGCCCACTTCTTCGATGGTGGCCGTGCCCTCGGCGATGGTGCCGGCGTTGACGTCCATCAGGTCGTGCCAGCGCCGCGCCAGGTCGCTGCGCGTCGCCACCTTGATCACCGGCACCTCGGCCAGCCCGTAGGGCGTGCCGCGGCCGGTGGTGAACACGTGCAGGTTCATGCCCGCGGCCAGCTGCAGCGTGCCGCAGATGAAATCGCTGGCGGGCGTGGCGGCGTAGGTCAGGCCCCGGGTCTTGAGCTTCTCGCCCGGCGCCAGCACGCCGGAGATCGGCGCCGAGCCGGACTTCACGATCGAGCCCATCGCCTTCTCGACGATGTTGGACAGCCCGCCCTTCTTGTTGCCCGGCGAGGTGTTGGCGCTGCGGTCGACGCTGCCGCGCTGCAGGTAGGCGTCGTACCAGGCCATCTCGCGGATGATGGCCTCGGCCACTTCCGGCGTGGCGGCGCGGGCGGTCAATTGCGCGACGCCGTCGCGCACCTCGGTGGTCTCGGAGAACATCACGCTGGCGCCGGCGCGCACCAGCAGGTCGCTGCAGAAGCCGACCGCCGGATTGGCGGTGACGCCGGAGAAGGCGTCGCTGCCGCCGCACTGCACGCCCACCACCAGCTCGCTGGCCGGAACGGTCTCGCGCCGGCGCGCATCCAGGCGCTTGAGGTGCTGGTCGGCCTGCCGCACGATCGACTCGACCATCGACATGAAGCCGACATGCGCGTCGTCCTGCAGGCAGACCACGTCGAGGGCTTCCGGTTCGCCGCGCAGGTCGGTGATCGGGATGGTGCCCGGCGGCAGCAGGCGTTCCGGCTGCAGCTTCTCGCAGCCGAGGCTGACCACCATCACCTCGCCGCCAAAATTGGGATTCAGGCTGATGTTGCGCAGCGTGCGGATCGGCACCACGGCGTCGGGGGCGTCGATGGCCACGCCGCAGCCGTAGCTGTGCTCCAGCGCCACCACGTCGTCGACGTTCGGGTATCTCGGCAGCAGCTCGGACTTGATGCGCTGCACGGCGAACTCGGTGACCCCGGCGACGCACTGCACGGTCTGTGTGATGGCCAGGATGTTGCGCGTGCCGACCGAGCCGTTCGCGTTGCGGTAGCCCTCGAAGGTGTAGCCCTCCAGCGGCGGCAGCGCCTTGCCGCCGGCGGTGGCGATCGGCAGGTTCTCGAGGCCGCGGGCATCCGGCATCTTCAGCAAGCGCTCGTGCACCCAGCTGCCGGCCGGGATGTCCTTGAGCGCATGGCCGATCGGCACGTTGTAGCGCACCACCGGGCTGCCCGCCGGCAGGTCGACCAGCGCGACCTTGTGGCCCTGCGGCACCGCCTCGCGCAGGCGCAAGCCGGTCGACAAGGCGGCGCCTTCCGGCAGCCCGCCGTCGTTGGCCACGATGGCGACGTTGTCGCCGGGATGCATCGTGATGTGGAGCGACTTCTGCATCGGGACCTCAGCTGGCCGGCGCCGTGCTGGGTAGCGGCTGGCCGGCAAAGAAAGCACGCAGATTGTCCATCACGCGCCGCCCCATCGCTTCACGCGTCTGTACGGTGGAGCTGGCGATGTGCGGCACCAGCACGACGTTGTCGAGGCCGAAGAAGGCCTCGGGCACATGCGGCTCGCGCTCGAAGACGTCGAGGCCGGCGCCGGCGATGCGCTTTTCCTGCAGGGCCTGCAGCAGCGCGGCTTCGTCGACGACGGTGCCGCGCGAGACGTTCACCAGGTAGCCCTGTGGCCCCAGCGCGTCCAGCACGGCCGCATCGATCAGGTGCCGCGTCTCGGCGCCGCCGGCGGTGATCACGACCAGGAAATCGGCCCAGCGCGCCAGTTGCAGCAACTGCGGCTCGTGCAGCCAGTCCACGCCGTCCACCGGGCGGCGGCTGTGATAGCGCACCTCCATGTCGAAGCCGCTGGCGCGGCGCGCGATGGTGCGGCCGATGCGGCCCAGGCCGACGATGCCCAGGCGGGCGTTGCTCACCTGCCGGCCCAGCGGGAATGGCGGGGTCGCGGGGCTCGATGGCGGGGCGGCCCAGCGGCCGGCGCGCACGTAGCGGTCGCCTTCGCTGACGCGCCGCGCCACGGCCAGCAGCAAGGCGAAGCCGAGGTCGGCCACGCAGTCGTTCAGCACGTCGGGCGTGTAGCCCACCGGAATGCCGCGGCGGGCGGCCTCCTGCACGGCGATCTTGTCCAGCCCGACACCGAAGCTCGAGACGATGCGCAGGTTGGGCAGCGCCGCCATCAGCGCCGCATCGGCGCCACCGGCGGCCGAAGTCACCAGGCCGTCGAACTCTGCGCCGCGGGCGGCCAGGAAGGCGCTGCGCTCCGGCCCCGCGGTGGGCAGGCGGTGGACTTCGTACTGGTCGGCCAGCTGCTTTTCCAGCGAGGCGAGCAGGGGCAGGGCTTGCAGAAGGACGGGTCGGCTCATCTCAGTTCACGGTGATCTTGCGGTCTCGGATGATCTGCGTGTAACGCTTGCGGTCGTTCGCGATCAGGGTGGTGAATTGTGCCGGTGACGTGCCGGCGGGTACCGCGCCGAGGCCGACCAGCTTGTCCTTCACTTCGTCGCGCGTCACCGCCTCGCGCACGTCGGCGGCGATCTTGTCGACGATCTCGCGCGGCGTGCCGGCCGGCGCCAGCAGGCCGATCCACGAAATGCTGTTGAAGCCGGGCAGGGCCCCTTCCGCGAGCGTCGGCACGTCGGGCAGCGCCGTGACCCGCTTGTCGCTGGTCACGGCCAGCGCGCGCAGCTTGCCGGCCTTGATGTGGCCGCTGGCCTCCAGCACGGTCATGAACGACAGCTGCACGTGGCCGGCCAGCAGGTCGGCGATGGCCGGGCCGCCGCCGCGGTAAGGGACGTGCAGGATGAAGCTGCCGGTGGCGTCCTTGAACATTTCCGCCGCCAGGTGCGGACCGCCGCCGGCGCCCGAGCTGCTGTAGCTCATCTTGCCGGGCTGGCTTTTGGCCAGCGCGATGAACTCCTTGACCGTCTTCGCCGGCACGTCGGGATGGACCATCATCGCCAGCGGCAGTTCGGCGACCAGCGTGATCGGCGTGAAGGCCTTGTCCGGGTCATAGGGCATCTTCCCGTACAGGGCCGGATTGATCGCCTGCGTGCCGATGTTGCCCATGAGGATGGTGTAGCCATCCGGCCGCGCCTTGGCGACGATGTCGGCGCCGATCTGGCCGGCGGCCCCACCCTTGTTGTCCACCAGCACGGACTGGCCCCACTTGCGCGACAGCTGCTCGGCGATGATGCGGGCGCCGGTGTCGGTGCCGCCACCCGGCGGGAAGGGCACCACCAGCGTGACGGGCTTGGTCGGCCAGGCGCCTTGTGCCAGGGCGGCCGCGGCGGCGATGGCCAGCAGCGGCGCGAGCAGCAGTCGTTTCATCTTCATTCCGCCTTGATGTTGGCCGCGTTCACCACCAGCTGCCAGCGCTTGCGCTCCGCTTCGAAGAACTGGTCCTGCTCCTTGGGGGCCATGGTGGTGACCTCGGCGCCCTGGCCGGCCAGCCGGGCGCGCACGTCCGCGCTGCGGATGGCGCCTATCAGTTGCGCATTGAGCTTCTGCACGATCGCGTCCGGCGTGCCCTTGGGCGCGAGCACGCCCTGCCAGGTGCCGGTGTCGAAGCCGGGCAGGCCTTGCTCCGCGATCGTGGGCACGTCGCCGATCAGCGGCATGCGGGTCTTCTTGGACACGCCCAGCACCTTGAGCTTGCCGCCTTGCACGTGCGGCAGCGTGGCCAGCATGCCGTTCATCATCACCTGGGTCTGGCCGGCCACGGTGTCCTGGATCGCCTGGCTGCCGCCCTTGTAAGGCACGTACTGCCAGCGCGCACCGCTGGCGCGCTCCAGCGCCACCCCGGCGAGATGGGTCGCGCCGCCGGTGCCGCTGACGGCGAAGTTGAGGTCCCTCTGCTTCGACAGCGCGACCAGTTCCTTCAGGTTGTTGGCCGGCACCGAAGGGTGCACCACCAGCAGGTGCGGCGAGTAGGCCAGCATGGCGACACCGCGCAGCTCCTTGCTGGGGTCGAAAGGCAGCCTGGGATAGACCGAAGGCGAGATCGCCAGCGCGCCGACGTCGCACAGCAGCAGCGTGTAGCCGTCCGGCGCGGCCTTGGCGACCAGGTCGGCGCCGAGGTTGCCGTTGGAGCCGGGCTTGTTCTCCACGATCACCGTCGTCTTCAGGCTGTCCGCGAGGATGTTGCTGATGGCGCGCGAAATGATGTCGGAGGAGCCGCCGGGCGGGTAGGGCACGATGATGCGGATCGGCTTGGAGGGCCAGTCGCCCTGCGCGAAGGCGGCCGGGGCGGCGAGCGTGGATGCGAGCGCCAGGGCCTGGCGGCGGTTGAGGGTCATGCCTTGTCTCCTTGTATGTTCTTGACGGATGTCGTCCCGGGCTTGACCCGGGACGACATGGTCTTCAAGCCTTGGCGACCTCGTGGTTCGCCATCAGCTCCAGCGCGCGCACCAGCGCCGAATGGTCCAGCGCCCCCATGCCGTTGGCGGCGCAAGCCTGCATCAACTGCGCCGCCCCTGCCGTCTGCGGCAGCGCCACGCCCATCTCGCGCGCGCCTTGCAGCGCCAG
>JAQGMY010000453.1 GCA_028292105.1 Ramlibacter sp. | reverse complement strand
TGTCGCGGGGTCACCCACTGATCGGTTCCGCGCTGCACGGCGGCGCAGCGCTCCGCAAGCCATGAGAGCGCGCACGTGCAGGTGCTGCTGCAGATCCTCCGTCCAGGTATGCAGCACCAGGGTGAAGCGCATATGCCGCCCCAGCCAGCAGCGGGCTGGGCGGCCGAGCCCCGACGAGCCACGTGCATCAGTCGCACACCGCAACGGGCTTCCGAGCAACAGGCCCCCTGAAATTCAGCCCTCGAACTCCTCCGCGGACCTAAAGCGTAAACAATATGCGCTCCATCCGTACGCTGTTGATGACTCATGGTCGCTCCCTTCGAAATGCTCCTGCTCCGCACCCGCGACCAGAAGCTTGTTGACGGTCTTTGCTCGGTGTCACCGTTCTGATCCATCTCACCCAACTGACCTTCCGCCGCGCCCGCGAAGAACGCCTGGCGCAAGTGGCGGGCAGCCTGACCTTCACCACCGTGCTGGCCGTGGTGCCGCTGCTGGCGGTGAGCATCGCGCTGCTCTCGCGCTTCGCCATCTTCGGCCGCTTGAAGGAGGCGCTCCAGCAGCAGTTGTTCGAAACCCTGCTGCCGGTCGGCATCGCCCGCACTGTCACCAGGTACCTGGGCCAGTTCGCCACCAATGCCGGCGGGCTGACGCTGGTCGGCTCCGTGTTCCTCGTGGTCAGCGCAGTGGCCATGCTGCTCACGGTGGAGAACGCCCTCAACCGCATGTGGCAAGTCAAGCAGCCGCGGCCTGTCCTGCAGCGCGCCGGCCTCTATCTGCTGGTGCTCTCCCTGGGGCCGCTGGTGCTGGCGGCGAGCTTGTGGGCCACGTCGGCGCTCATGGCTACTTCCACTTCGCTGATCGGGCCGCGCTCGCCCAACGCCACCTGGTTCCTGAACATCGCGCCGGTGCTGCTCGGGGCGGCCGCCCTGGCTTGCCTGTTCTACTTCGTCCCCAACACAAAGGTGCGCGGGCACCACGCCATCCTGGGCGGCCTGCTCGCCAGCATCGCGCTGGACCTGGGCAAGCGCGGCTTCGCGGCCTACCTGCTCAAGCTGCCGACGTACAAGACGGTCTACGGCGCCTTCGCCACACTGCCGCTGTTTCTTGGCTGGGTCTACTTCTCCTGGCTGGTGACGCTGGGCGCCGCGCTGATCACGGCCAACCTGGCGCGCGGCGGCAAGTCGGGCAAGCCGGGCGCCAGACCTGCCGTGAAATCCGCCGGCAAACCTGCGGCCAGGTTGGCCGCCAGGCCGCCGGCGAAACGGCCACCCCGGGCCCGCGTGCCCGCTCGATGAAGGTCACCATGTCCTCCTCGCAACCCTGGATCTCAGGCAAGGTGGTGCCGGGTTACGGCGTGGCCAGCGGCCGTGCCGCCGACAGTCCGTACCCCGCCGGCACCATCGCGCTGCAGGCGCCGTTCTTCCTGGCGCGAGGCATCGATCTCTCGCGCTATCACCCCGGCACCTTGAACGTCGACGTGGCGCCGCACATCGCGCGACCGGCGCGGCCGGTGTTCGACGGCCACCTGCGCTGGTTCGGCGATCTCGAGGAACGGTTCCTGTTGATGCCGATCCGGCTGCGCTGGCAAGCGGGGGTCCACGAAGGCCTCTGGTACTACCCGCACCCGGCGACGAAACCGGCGCACGTGCAGCGTCCGACGGTGGTCGAACTGCTGCTGCCGTGGGTCGAGGGCCTGTCCCCCGGCGCGGTGGTGGAGGTGAGCTTCCCGGCCGCCGGGCAAGCAGCGGGCGAAGCCGGTGAATAATCGGCCGCCGGAACAAATCAGGAGACCGTCGTGGTCCGTGTCATGTCGTCGATCGCGCGGACTGCGCGCTGCCTTGCCTTTCTTTCCGCTGCCGTGACGCTCGTCGCTTGCAGCACGCCCATGGCGTCGTCCATCCATTCCGGCCCGGTCGCCTCGCAAGTGCCCACCGCGATCGCGCAGCAACTGGCGCAGATCGGCCGCGTCATCGAGCCGGCGAAGACGGCGGTCCTGTACGCGTCCCTGCATCAGCGCGAGCCGTATGGCGGTGCCGCCGTGGATCGGGCCGTGCGCTACGGCACGGATGCCCAACGCAACCTGCTCGATGTCTTCACGCCCGCGGGCCCGGCGGGCAGCGCGCGGCCGGTGCTGGTGTTCGTGCATGGCGGCGGCTTCACCGGCGGCGCGCGCCGCACCGGTGACAGCTCGTTCTACGACAACGTCATGCTGTGGGCGGTGAAGAACGGCATGGTCGGCGTCAACACGACCTATCGGCTGGCACCGCAACACCCGTGGCCGGCGGCGCAGCAAGACCTGGCCGCGACGGTGGCATGGGTGCGGCAGAACATCGCCGCCCGCGGTGGCGATCCGTCGCGCATCTACGTGATGGGTCACTCGGCGGGTGCCGCCCACGTTGCGCAGTACCTCGGGCATCCGCAGTTCCACGTGGCGCCGGGCGGCGGCATTGCCGGCGCGATCCTGGTGTCGGGTCTGTTCGATCCATCGACGATCGCCCCGAGCCCGTCGCTGCAGGCGTACTTCGGCAGCGATGCGTCGCTGTACGCACAGCGCTCCGCCTTGCCAGGCATGGCCGCTTCGCGCCTGCCGCTGCTGGTGGCCTATGCGGAGCTGGACCCGTCCGACTTCCACCGGCAGGCCGAGCAGGTCCAGGCGGCCCTGTGCGAGGCCAGGCACTGCGCGCCCCTGATCCAGTTGCGCGGGCACAGCCACATGTCGGAGATGTACGCCATCAACACCGCGGACACGGCGCTGACGGACGCGATCAGGACCTTCGTGCTGGGCGGGCGCTGACCCGCCTCAGGCCCGCGCGAGCGCCGCCTTCACCCGCTCCGGCGTCAGCGGCGCCCGGCGCAGCCGCACCCCGGTGGCATCGAAGAAGGCATTGGCGATGGCCGCCGGCACGATGCGCGGCGTCGCTTCGCCGGCACCGGTGGGCGCCAACTCCGGCCGGTTCAGCAGCACGACCTCCACGCTCTCCGGTGCATCCTTGATGTCGAGGATGGGATAGCTCATCCAGTCGACGCTGATGACGCGGTCGCGGTCGAAGCGCACTTCCTCCATCAGCGTGCGCGAGATGCCTTGCACCAGCCCGGATTCGATGGTCTGCCGCAGGCCCATCGGGTTGACCACCAGCCCGCAGTCGTGCGCCACCGTCATCTTGCGCGGCCAGATGCGGCCGCTGCGCCGGTCGACCTCGATCTCCGCGACCACGGCGACGATGGTGCCGTTGCGCTGGGCGTAGGCGATGCCGCGGCCGGTGAGCACGTCCCCCGAGCGATCGCGCGTGCCGGTGCGCGGCTGCCACCCCGCCTTCTGCGCCGCCGCTCGCACGACCTCCTGGTCGCGACCAGCGAGGTGGCGCAGGCGGAAGGCCACGGGGTCCTGGCCGCTCGCCGCCGCCACTTCGTCCATGAACTGCTCGCTGGCGAAGTGGACCTGCAGCCCCACCGGGTCGCGCATGTGCGAGGTGCGCAGCGGCGAGCCGCGCTCCAGCAAGGGCGCGACCACCTCCCACCCCAGCAGCTTGTTCGGGAAAGAGTAGCTCTCCGACGGTGAGCCGAAGCCCAGGTCGGGCGTGTGCGGCATGCCCAGTTCCATGCCGGCCAGGCTGTGCCGCAGGTCCGCTTCGTTGGTGTTGATGTCCACCCGCGAGAAGCCGCGCGAGGTGAACTGGTAGCCGACCACCTGGCCCGACGCATCGAGGGCAGCGCGGGCGCGATGCACCGAGGCCGGCGCCTTCGGGTCCCAGGCGGTGGCGTCGTGGCGCATGTATTGCACCCGCACCGGCCGCCCGGTCAGCTTCGACAGCAGTGCGGCGTCGATGGCCGCGTCGCCCGCATCGTTGCGGCCATAGGAGCCGGCGCCGACCACCCAGGTGGCCTGCACCTGTTCCGGCTTCAGGCCCAGCATCGCGGCGACGCCGTCGCGGGCGTAGTGCGGCTTTTGCGAGCCCGTCCAGAGCCGCGCGCCGTCGGCTTTCGCATCGACGACGGCGCATGCCGGCCCCATGCTGGCGTGCGACTGGAACGACCATTCGTATTCGGCCTCGACGACCCGCGCGGCGCCGGCGAACGAGGCCGGCGCGTCGCCTTTCTTGACTTCGTCCTCCCGCTTGGCGACTGCGGCCGTGCGCAGGTGGTCGTGCACGCGGTCGCTGCCGGGCAAGGGCTGGCGCGCGGCGCTCCACTGCACCTTGAGGTCGCGCGCTGCCCGCACCGCGTCCCACTCGCGCTCGGCGACCACGGCGATGAAGTTCTTCTCGTGGACGACCCGGGCGCCGCGGATCTTGGCGATCGATGCGGAGTCGACCTTCAGCGGCGTCGCGCCGGCCACCGGCGTGCGGATTACGCGCGCATGCAGCATGCCCGGCACGCGCACGTCGCTGGTGAAGGTCTCGCGGCCGAACACCTTGTCGGCGACGTCGCGGCGCGGCACCGGCTGGCCGACCACGCGGTACTCGGACTGCGCCTTCGGCTTGGCCTTGCCCTGGACGTTCAGGCCGTTGCCGTATTCCTTGTTCCACTCCACCTTGGTGTTGAAGTAGCGTCCGCCGACCAGTTCGGCGTAGCGGACCTTGCGGGCGGGCTCGCCAATCACGGAGACCACGCCATCGGTCACCGCGAGGCGCTCGGCGGGAGCGCCGAGCCGCGCCGATGCCATGTCCACCAGCAGGCGGCGCGCTTCGGCAGCCGCATTGCGCAGCGGCCTGGCGCCCTGCTGGATGCCGGACGCGTTGGAAGCGCCGCCCTGGTTGACCGAGGTGGAGGTGTCGCCCATCAGCACGTGCACGCGCTCGACGCCGACATCGAGTTCTTCGGCCACGATCTGGGCGATCGCCACCTCGAGGCTCTGGCCCA
>JAQGMY010000341.1 GCA_028292105.1 Ramlibacter sp. | reverse complement strand
TGATGGTGGAGCCGACCGAGAGCGAGACGCTGGAGGAGATCGACCGCTTCATCGCGGCCATGATCGCCATCCGCGAAGAGATCCGTCGCATCGAACGCGGCGAATGGCCGCAGGACGACAACCCGCTCAAGCACGCGCCGCACACGGCCGCCTCGCTGCTGAAAGGCGAATGGACGCATGCGTATCCGCGCGAGGCGGGCGCGGCGGTGTTGAACGAGAAACGGCACGCGAAGTACTGGCCGCCGGTGGGGCGGGTGGACAACGTGTATGGGGACCGGACTCTGTTTTGCAGTTGCGTGCCGATGTCGGCTTATGAATGACGCCTCGCCGTCATTGCTGCGACGGCGGGACAGACGAGGGGCTCATGCCATGATCCCCCCGTGCCGCCCATCGACCTGATCCTCACCGTTGCCCTGGGCGCCGCCTTTGCCGGCTTCATCCAGGGCTGGTCCGGATTCGGCTTCGGCCTCACCGCGATGGCGATCTGGGCCTGGACGCTCGATCCGAAGCTCGCCGCCCCGCTGGCTGTCTTCGGCGCCCTGGTCGGCCAGCTGCTCGCCGCTTTCACCGTGCGCCGCGGCTGGGACTTCAAGGCGCTGCTGCCCTTCATCCTCGGCGGCCTCGCCGGCCTGCCGCTCGGCCTGTACCTGTTGCCACGCCTGGACGTGCCGCTGTTCAAGGCCACGCTCGGAGGCATCCTGGTCGTCCTCTGCCCGCTGATGTTCTTCGCCGCCCAACTGCCGCGCGTGGACCGCGGCGGCCGTGCCGGCGATGCGGCGGCCGGCGCCGTCGGTGGCGTGATGGGCGGGCTCGGCGGCTTCACCGGCGTGGTGCCCACCCTCTGGTGCACCGTGCGCGGCTTCGACAAGGACAAGCAGCGGGCCATCATCCAGAATTTCAACCTGGCCATGCAGGTGGTCACCCTGGGCAGCTACATCGCCACGGGGATCGTCACCGCCGCCATGCTGCCGCTGTTCGCGATCGCGGCGCCGGCCGTGGTCCTGCCGGTGCTGTTCGGCGCCAAGCTCTATCTGGGGATCAGCGAGCAGGCCTTCCGCAAGGTGGTGCTGGGGCTGCTCTCGCTCACCGGGATCGCCCTGCTCGCCTCCTCGGTCCCGGTTCTGCTGGCGCGCTTTTCGACCCCTTGAAAGCGCCGGCGGCCGTCCTTAATTCGTGATCGCCCGTTCACGACTGAAAGGAGACCGACCATGAATCCCATGTTCCGATCCTCCGCGGACCTGTTCGCGGAACTCAACCGGATGCAGTCGCTGCTGGACCAGGTGTTCCCCAGCAGCGGTGGCAGCAGCATCCGCTCGGCCGCCGGCGCCGGCTTTCCGGTGCTGAACGTCGGCACCACGCCGACCGCCATCGAAGTGCAGGCCCTGGCGCCCGGCCTTGACCTCGATGGCCTCGAGCTCACTGTCGACCGTGGCCTGCTGGTGATCGCCGGCGAGCGCAAGAGCCAGCTGCCGCCGGCGGCCGAGCGCACCAGCGTCTACGCCAACGAACGCTTCACCGGGCCGTTCCGCCGGGTGGTGAGCCTGCCGGAAGACGCCGACCCCAACCGGGTGGAAGCCAGCTACCGCGACGGCGTGCTGCGCATCAGCATCGCCAAGCGTGAATCGTCCGTGCCCCGCCGCATCGAAGTGAACTGAAGGAGACCGCCATGAACAACGCAGTCCAGACCTCTTCTTCCCGTTCTTCCCCTTCTGCCACGGCCCGCGCCAACGCGCCGCAGCCGCCGCACGTGGTGCCGCCGGTGGACGTGTTCGAGAACGAAACGTCCATCACCCTGCTGGCCGACCTGCCGGGCGTCACGCGCGAACAGCTGCAGGTGCGCGTGGATGGCGAGACGCTGCTGCTGGAGGCCACCGCCAGCAACACCGGGCCGGAGCAACTGGAGCTGGTGTACGGCGAAGCGCAACAGGCCGCCTACCGGCGCCAGTTCACCCTGAGCCGCGAGCTCGATGCCGCGCGCATCGAGGCGCAGCTCAAGGACGGCGTGCTGCGCCTGACCATCCCGAAAGCGGAGGAAGCGCGGCCGCGCCGCATCCAGGTGAAGGTCGGCTGAGACGCAACACCTGCGCCTGCCGCCGGTGGGCGGCGGCAGGCCTTCGGGGCACAATGGTTCGCAGGGCGGCCCGTCGCGCCGTCCGGAGATCGCTGTTGGCCCTGAAGGCATTCGACGTGGAGGACCAGCCGCAGGTTCGTGACAGCCTGATGGAATCGCTGGCCGAACTCGCGGGCATCGAGCCGGCCGGCTGGGCCGCCGACGAGAAGACCGCGACCGCCTGGCTGCGCGACCCGGCCCACCATTGGGACGTGGCCATCGTCGACCTGGTGCTGGCCAACGGCGACACCGGCTTCGGCGTGCTGCAGGCTTTGCGCGGCCGGCCGGTCACCCGCAAGATCGTGGTGCTGAGCGGCACGACCAATCCGGAAGTCCGCAAGCGCTGCGAGGCGATGGGCGCGGACGGGGTCTTCGACAAGGCGATGGAGACGGAAGCGATGCTGGATTACTGCGTCGCGCTGGCGCGGGCAGCGGGCGGGCATTAGCGGGTGGGGGGATGGTGCGCACGCGGGGCGTGCACACCCTACGAATTGGCTTGGGCGGCGGGTGGGCATTGGTGGCGGGGGATGGTGCGCACGCGAGCGTGCACACCCTACGGACTGGCTCGGGCGGCGGATGCGGGATGGTGCGCACGCGAGCGTGCACACCCTACGAACACCCCTCCCCGTAGGGTGTGCGGCTCCGCCGCGCACCGCTCCTCAACCCACCGCCTTCAACCCGCCTCGCTGGCCAGCTGCCGCAGCGCCTGCTCGAACACCTCCGGCGGCTGGCCGCCCTGGATCAGGTGCTTGTCGTTCACGATCACCGACGGCACCGCATGGATGCCCAGGCTCTGGAAGTGGCGCTCGCGCTCGCGCACCTCCTCGGTGTACCTGCCGCTGGCCAGCACCTGCGCCGCCGCATCGCGGTCCAGGCCCACGGCTGCCGCGGCGTCGGCCAGCACGGCGTGATCGGCCGGGCTGCGCCCCTCGCCGTGGTACGCCTCCAGCAGCTTCATCTTCAGGTCCCGCTGCTGTTGCGCCCCCTGCTCGCCGGCCCAGTACAGCAGCCGATGCGCGTCGAAGGTGTTCCAGACCCGGCCGCGGCCTTCCTTGCGAAACGCGAAGCCGACCGATGCACCGCGGTCCGCGATGGCGGCACGTGACTGCGCCTGCTGCTGCGCCGTCGAGCCGTATTTCTCCGTCAGGTGCTCGGTGACGTCCTGGCCCTCGGCGGGCATCTGCGGGTTCAGCTCGAAGGGCTGGAAGTGCAGGTCGACGGCGACCTCCCCCTCCAGCTTGTGCAGCGCGCGTTCGAGGGAAGCCAGGCCGACGGCGCACCAGGGGCACGCCACGTCGGAGACGAAGTCGATGTGGAGGGTTTGAGGCATGGCCACCATTCTCGTCATTCCCGCGCAGGCGGGACAGTCAGCCCACCGACCCGGTGATCGGCAGCACGATGCCCGTGATGTAGCTCGAACACACCGGCGAGGCCAGGAACACGTACGCCGGCGACAGCTCCTCCGGTTGCGCGGCGCGCTTGAAGTCCGTCGACTTGCCGAACTCCACGATCTCCCTGGAGCTCTGGTCGGCCGGGTTCAGCGGCGTCCACACCGGGCCGGGCGCGACCGCATTCACGCGGATGCCCTTGTCGATCAGGCTGGACGCCAGCGACATCGTGAAGGCGTGGATGGCGCCCTTGGTCGCCGAGTAGTCCAGCAGGTTCTTGCTGCCCCGCATGCCGGTGACCGAGCCGGTGTTGATGATGCACGAGCCCTTCTTCAGGTGCGGCAGCGCGGCGCGGGCCATGCGCATGTAGCCGAAGATGTTGGTGGTGAAGGTCTCTTCCATGCGCTCGTCGGTGATGTCCTCGAGCGAGTGCGCGTGCTCCTGGAAGGCGGCGTTGTTCACCAGGATGTCGAGGCCGCCGAACGCCTGCACCGTCTTCTCCACGGCGTCCTTGCAGAACTGCGGATCCTTCAGGTCACCGGCGATCAGCAGGCATTCGCGCCCTTCCTTTTCCACGCAGCGCTTGGTCTCCTGCGCGTCGTCGTGCGACGCCAGATACACGATCGCCACGTCCGCGCCTTCCCGCGCATAGAGCACCGCAACCGCCCGGCCTATGCCCGAGTCGCCGCCCGTGATCAGCGCCTTCATGCCGGTGAGCTTGCCGCTGCCGCGATAGTCCGGCGCCTCGAACAGGGGCTTGAGGTCCATGTCGGCCTCCTGGCCGGGCTTGTCGAGGTGCTGCGAGGGGTAGGAATCCGGGTACTTGCGGGCGCCGGTCTGCACCCCGCCGTCGTCCTTGGCGCCGCCGCTTTCCTGCGGCTCCTTGCGGTCCTGCTCGCGCTGGATCTCGCGCTGTTTTTCCGCCGTGGCCTCGCCGTTGCGGGCATTGTCTTTGGCGGTGGGTTTGTCGTCCATGGAGGCCTCCTGTGGCAAACCTCCATGGTGCGGCGGGCAGCCGTTGCGGCGCCGCCGAAAAGCGCGGTCAGCGCTGTGGGAGCGAACCTACGTCGGGACCGGTCGCCCGGTCGGCCGCCGCCTGCCGCTTCTGGCGCAGGAAGCGCCCGACGTCCTCGACCCGGTGACCGGCGTGATGCACCGCATCGCGCAGCTCCTCCATCGTCACGTCGAAGACGCGGCACCAGTCCAGCACGTCGACCTGCCGCGTGAGGTCGATGCGCCTGGAGGTGTCCGCCGGATGCTGGTCCATGTTGTTCTCCTTGTCACAGCCGCGCTTGCGCAGCGCTTCAGCTGCTGGACTGCTGCTGGGAAATGCGCCGGTTGGCAGCGACGGTCGCGTAGGCCTGGCGCTCGAAATGGTTCTCGCGGTAGGGGTTGCGGCCGCGTGCGAGCTGCAGCAGGCTGGACAGGAAATAGGCGGGCAGGAAGAACAGGCCCCAGCGTTCGTACTGGCGCACGTGCACGTGTTCGTGCTGGCGCAGCTGCACCAGCGCGGACCGGTCGACGGCCAGGATCACGTGGCCCAGCGTCATGGCGGCAAAGCCCCCGGGACGCAGCCGGGTCAGCCCGCGGCCGATGCGGCCGCCGTAGATCTCGACCACGCCATGGTGGCGCCGCAGGCTGGCGCCGAACAGGACCCCGACGCTGCCCAGCACCAAGCCCAGCAGCGTGTACGGTCCCGCCCAGGCGTAGCGAAGGATTTGCGGCAGCATGCGGCGATTGTGCTGCGACAGGAAAAATCCTGCTGGCGCCAAGCGGCTCGTCCGCGCGTCAGACAGCTTCGGACCGCTCCAGTTTTTCGACCCGGCGGGCGCACAACCAGGCCACCACCGCCAGCCCGGACGCGGCGCCGAACATCACCTGGAAGCCGAAGCGCGAAGCCAGCGCGCCGCCGGCCAGCACCCCCACCACCCCACCGACACCGTAGCCGGTCACCGTGAACAGGGCCTGGCCGCGTCCGCGCAGGCGTCCCGGGAAATGCTTGGTGACCATGGCGATGCAGGCGGTGTGGTGGGTGGCGAAGGTCAGCGCGTGCACCGCCTGGGCGACGAAGAGCGCCGCGAACCAGTGGCCCAGGCCGCCCGTGATGGCCATGCGGATCACCATCGCCCCGGCGCAGATCACCAGCCAGCGCTCCATCCGCAGCCGCCCGATCAGCCGCCCCTGGGCCCAGAACCAGGCGATCTCCACCACCACCGAGACGCCCCAGAGGAAGCCGATGGTCGTCTTGCTGTAGCCCAGGCTGTCCAGGTAGAGCGACAGGAAGCCGTAGATGGAGAAATGCGCCATCACGTGGAACAGCAGCGAGGCGAAGAACCAGCGCACCACCGGCCGGCGCAGCGCCGGACCCACGGGCTCGTGCGGCGTGGTGGCGTGCGGGTGCGGCGCCTCCTTGACGTTGGGCAGCCACCAGGTGCAGGCCAGCACGGTGGCCAGCGTGACGGCGGTCCACCACGGGAAGCTGCCCATGCCGAAATGCTCGAACCAGGCGCCGGCCGCGAACACCGTCACCAGGAAGCCGACCGAGCCCCACAGGCGCACCTTGCCATAACGGCCCCAGTCGCCGGCCACCAGGTGCGCCATGGCCGCTTCGGTCAGCGACATCATCGAGCTGGTGTGCGTGAACAGCAGCAGCAGCACCAGGCCGATCCACAAGGGCCCGCCCGCCAGCCAGAGCCCGGTGGATGCCACCAAGGCGACGGCGGCGCTGATGCGCAGCAGCTTGACCCGCTCACCGCTGCGGTCGCTGAGCGCGCCCCAGGCGTAGGGCGCGAACACGCGGGTGAAGGACTGCACCGAGGCCAGCAGGCTGATGGTGACGATCGGCAGCCCCTGCGCCTTCAGCCAGAGCGGCAGGTAGGGATTGAAGAAGCCGATGTGGGCGAAGTAGGTGGCCGACAGGGCCGCGAACGGCACCAGCTGGCGGATTCCCACCGCCGCTTGCGAAGCCGGCATTCAGAGAAAGGAGGAAGCGATGGGCGCCAGCGGCGACTCCACGTCCCCGCACTGCGCACGCTGCTGCAGCGCCATGTCGATCACCACCAGCGCCAGCATCGCCTCGGCGATCGGCGTGGCACGGATGCCGACGCAGGGGTCGTGGCGCCCCTTGGTGACGATCTCGGTCGGCTGGCCGGCCAGGTCGATGGTGTCGCGCGGCGTGATGATGGAGCTGGTCGGCTTGATCGCGATCGAGACTTCCAGGTCCTGGCCGGTGCTGATGCCGCCCAGCA
>JAQGMY010000323.1 GCA_028292105.1 Ramlibacter sp. | reverse complement strand
GTCCGGAGCGGGCCGAACGTGCCGAGCGTGGCGGCCGGTGCGACGACGGCCGCGGCGGGCGTGGCCAGCGTGGCGACGACGGCCCGGGCCGGGGCGCTCGCAACTAGGAGCCTGGGCTCCAAGGCTCAGGCGTCGTGCTGCTGCAGCCCCGCGTCCTGCGCGCGTCGCAGCCTGGCCGAGCCTCGAACGGCGGAGCTGGCGCCCACCCGTGCCTGGCGGACTGCGCGAAAGAGGGGGTGCTTTGCCAGCGTAGCGGGCTTGCGAGCGCGGCGATGCGCTGCGCTAGCCTTCGTCGCGCACCTTGTGCTGCGACGCCAGCTGCGCCTGCACCGTCGGCGGCACCGGCTCGTAGTGGCTAAAGGAGAGGGTGTAGCGGCCCTGCCCGCCGGTCAGCGAGTTCAGCCGCGACTGGTAGCTGGCCAGCTCCGACAACGGCGCCTGCGCCAGCACCGTCAGCGCGCCGGTGGCGCCGGACTGGGTGCCGCTCACCTGGCCGCGGCGCGCCGCGAGGTCGCCGGTGATGTCGCCCATGTTCTGCTCCGGCGCGGTGATCTCGACGTCGACGATCGGCTCCAGCACGCAGGGCCGCGCCGCCTGCACCGCCGCCGCGAGCGCCTTGCGGGCGGCGGTGATGAAGGCGATCTCCTTGCTGTCGACCGTGTGGTGCTTGCCGTCGTACACCACCACCTTCAGGTCGACCACCGGATAGCCGGCCACCACGCCTTGTTCCATTGCCAGCCGCACGCCTTTTTCGACCGCCGGGATGAAGTTGTGCGGGATGGCGCCGCCCTTGACCTCGTCGACGAACTGGAAGCCGCTGCCGCGCGGCAGCGGCTCCACCCGCAGGAACACCTCGCCGAACTGGCCGGCGCCGCCGGTCTGCTTTTTGTGGCGGTGGTGGCCTTCGGCCGCCGCCATCACCGTCTCCCGGTAGGCGATGCGCGGCGGCCGGGTGTTCACCTGGCAGCCGTGCACCTCGGTCAGGCGCTCCAGCAGCGTGCGCAGGTGCAGCTCGCCCAGGCCGTAGACCACGCTTTCGTTGGTGCTGGCCACGTGCTCCAGCCGCAGGCACGGGTCTTCGCTCACCAGCTTGTGCAGGATGTCGTGCAGGCGCTGCTCGTCACCGCGGCGCTTGGGCTCGATCGCCAGCCCGTGCACCGGCACCGGGAATTCCAGCGGCTTGAGATGGATGTGGGAGTCTTCGGCGGCGTCGTGCAGCACCGCGTCGAAGTGCAGTTCCTCCACCTTGGCGATCGCGCACAGGTCGCCCGGCACCGCCCTGACCACCTCCGTCAGCTCCTTGCCCTGCAGCATGAAAAGGTGGCCCACCTTGAAAGGGCGGCGGCCGTCTCCCACGTAGAGCTGGCTGTCGCGCGTGATGGTGCCCTGGTGCACCCGCAGCACGCCCATCTTGCCGACGTAAGGGTCTTGCGTCACCTTGAAGACATGCGCCAGCACGTGCAGGGCCGGGTCCGGCAGCGCCTCGAGCGGCTTCGCCTGCTCGCCTTCGCCTTCCAGGAAGGCCGGCGGATTGCCCTCGCTCGGATCCGGCAGCAGCCGCTCGATCACGTCCAGCAGTTCCGTCACGCCGGCGCCGGTGCGGGCCGAGACGAAGCAGATCGGCACCAGGTGGCCTTCGCGCAGGGCCTGCTCCAGCGGCGCGTGCAGTTCCTGCGGGGCGACGTCGCCGTCGTTCAGGTAGCGCTCGACGAACGCGGCGTCGACTTCGACCACCTGTTCGACCAGAGCGCGATGCGCTTGCTCCACCGACGAGAAGTCGGTCGGCGGGCCGTCGGCCTTCATGTTCCAGAAGCAGTCCAGCACCCGCTCGCCGCGTTGCGACGGCAGGTTGACGGGCAGGCATTCGCGGCCGAAGGCGGCCTGGATCTGCGCCACCAGCCCCTGCAGGTCGGCGCCCTGGGTGTCGATCTTGGTGATGACGATGATGCGGTCGCGCTCGCGCTGCTTCGCCCATTCCATCATCCGCGCTGCCATCGGCTCGATGCCCGTGGCCGCGCTGATCACGATGGCCGCCGTCTCCACCGCTTCCAGCGCGGGCAACGACTGCCCGAGCAGGTCGGGCGCGCCCGGGGTGTCGATCAGGTGGGTGTGGACGCCGCGGTGCTCGAAGTGCAGCAGGCTGGTGTTGAGCGAGCGCAGCCAGCGTTTTTCCAGCGGGTCGTGGTCCGAGCTGGTGTTGCCCTTTTCCACGCTGCCGGGCGCGCCAATCGCCCCGGCCTTCCACAGCAAGGCTTCCGCCAGGCTGGTCTTGCCTGCGGCACCCGGCCCCACGAGGGCCAGCGTGCGCCGGGCGGCAATGTCGCGATGAGTTCCCACTGCAGACCCTCCAGCAACGTGAGGAGCCTTCATCCTACGGCGCCAGCGCAGCGGCCGCAATCGCGGCAGCTCGACCGCAGGCGGACAGATCCGCCGCGCAGGCGCTGGTGCAGGGCCTGCGCCAGCAGCCAGTCGTCGGGCGTGGTCAGCTTGATGTTGCGCTGCAGACGCCGCCGGCACGCTGCGCGCGAACTCCAGCGAGGCGAACGGGCTGGCCCCGTTCCACAGCGGCGAACCAGAGGCGCGGCGCCCGTTCCCAGCCGCCCGACGCTCTGCTGGCCGGTGGCGCCGACTTCGACGCGAAGGGCGCCGCGCGGCAGCGCCTGGTCCACCGCCCAGTCGAGCAGCGGCCGGCCGGCCATGGCCAGCAGCGCATTGGGGCCAAGGCCCGGGCGCTGGCCGCTGCCGGCCGCCGGAATGAGGACGCTCACTTTGCGCCGGCTGCGCTGGCGTCACCGCGGCATCAGCGCCTCGCGCCACTGGCGCAGCTGGGGGGTGTCGCCGCAGCGCATCGCGATCTGCTCCAGCAGCCGCAGCGTGCTGGCCAGGTCGCCGGTCAACCAGCGCTCGGACAGGCTCTTGAGCGACCAGCAGTGCCAGCTCAGGTTGATTTCCTGCAGCGAGCGGTTCGACACCTGCGAGTCCCATTCGGGCCGCGGCGTGCGCCAGTCGCCATAGAAAGCCTCCAGCAGCGCTGGTGGTTCGGCCGGCCACCAAGTGGGCCCGGCCGGGCTGGCCCGCTCGACCAGCTCGAACCAGGGCAGGTGCAGCACCCGCTGCCAGCCAGGCGGGCGGCCGTACAGCCAGACGCCGCCCTGGACCCGTTCGCGCACCGGGTCGCGCAGCAGGCCGAACAGCTCGACCGACAGGCCGCTGGCCGGATCGACCCAGGTTGTCATGTTGTCGAACGGCGGCACCTCGGTGGCGCGCTGCAGGCCCATCTGCTGCAGCACGCGGCCGGCCAGTGAAAAATCTTCCAGCCAGACCGCCAGGTCGATGTCTTTGTCGTTGGGCAAGAGGCGGCCGTTGCGTTCCAGGCCGAGCAGCGTGCCGGCATAGGGAAAGACGCGGCACTGCTCGAGCTTGAGCCGGGCCAGCACCCGCCAGACCAGCCGGATCGCCGTGGCCTCGTCCCAGTCGACGGGCGGGCGCTCCTGCACCGGCACCAGCCCTTCACGCGTGACTTCGGCCAGGGCGTCGAGCGCGTGCACCAGTTGCGTGTGCATCTGCGGCAGCTCGCCCAGCAGCAGGGCGCAGCGGGCGCCGGCCAGGGCGGCTTCGATGCGCTGCGAGGCAGGATGGGACATGCGGGCACTCTACCAGCGCCCGACGCGTGCATGGGGCGCTGTCGGGCTCCCACGAAAAGCGCGAAGGCTGTCAAGATGGATGCACCGCTAGCGCAGCAAATCGTGAGGAGTTCCAGCCCGTGGCCAGCAGCAAGGAGACCCCCCATCCCGCCCTCACCCAGCTGAGGAAGGAGGGCGCCAACAAGGTCAAGGTCGCCGTCACCGACATCGACGGCATCCTGCGCGGCAAGTACCTGCACATCGACAAGTTCGAGGGCGCCGCCAGCGGCGGCTTCGGCTTTTGCGACGTGGTGCTGGGCTGGGACAGTCAGGACGTGACCTACGACAACGCGCAGGTCACCGGCTGGCAGCACGGCTTTCCCGATGCCTTGGCCAGCGTGGACCTGGGCACCGCGCGCAAGGTCCCGTGGGACAACGAGGTGCCGTTCTTCCTGGGCGAGTTCGTGCTGGCCGACGGTTCGCCGCACCCGGTGTGCCCGCGCCAGACCTTGAAGCGCGTGCTGGCCCGGGCCGAGAAACTCGGCTTCGAAGTGATGACCGGCATGGAATTCGAGTGGTTCAACTTCCGCGAAACGATTCATAGCTGGGCGGCCAAGAACGGCAGCCCGCCGGAGCCGATCACGCCCGGCATGTTCGGCTACTCGGTGCTGCGCAGGGCCGACAACCCCGGGTTTTTCACCGCGCTGATGGACGAGATGCTGGCCTTCAAGGTGCCCATCGAGGGCCTGCACACCGAGACCGGGCCGGGCACCTACGAAGTGGCGATCGCCTTTTCCAGTGCGCTGGAGCAGGCCGACCGCGCGGTGCTGTTCAAGACCGGCGCGCGCGAGATCGGCAAGCGTTTCGGCATCATGCCAAGCTTCATGGCCAAGTGGAGCCAGAAGTACCCGGGCTGCAGCGGCCACATCCACCAGAGCCTGACCGACGGCAAGACCAACCTGTTCTACGACGCCGACAGCCCGCGCAAGATGAGCCCGCTGTTCGAGAGCTACCTGGCCGGCCAGGTGGCCTGCATGATGGACTTCGGGCCGATGATCTGGCCCACCATCAACAGCTACAAGCGGCTGGTCGACGGCTTCTGGGCGCCGGTCAAGCCGACCTGGGGCATGGACAACCGCACCGCCAGCTTCCGCGTGCTGGCCGGCTCGCCGAAAGCCACCCGGCTGGAGACGCGCTGCCCCGGCTCGGACGTGAACCCGTACCTGGCGATGGCGGCGCTGATCGCCGCCGGCATGGACGGCATCGAGAAGGGGCTGAAGCTCACCACGCCCCCCATCACCGGCACCAACCAGGGCGGCGAGAACGTGCCGCGCGCGCCGCGCACCCTGGAGGAAACCACGAAGCTGTTCAAGAAGTCGGAAGTCGCCCGCGACTGGCTCGGCGACACCTTCGTCGACCACTACGCCGCCACGCGCGAATGGGAATGGCGCCAGTGGCAGGACGCCGTGACCAGCTGGGAGCTCAAGCGTTACTTCGAGGTCATCTGATGCGGGTGCGCATGATGGGCCCGGCCGACGCGCTGCTGTACCGCGCCTTGCGACTGCGCGCGCTGCGCGAGCACCCCGACGCCTTCACTTCCAGCTACGAAGAGGACCGCGGGCAGCCGGTGGAAGCCGCCGCGCAGCGCCTGCGGGCCCATCCCTTCTGGGGCGCCTACCGCCTGGCCGAGCTGTACGGCTTCGTCGGGATGGAGCGCGAGCTGCGCCCCAAGAACCGCCACAAGGCCACCGTGATGGGCATGTACGTGGCGCCCGAGGCCGGCGGCCAGGGCGTGGCACGTGCCTTGCTCGACGCCCTGATCGCGCATGCGCGGCTGAACGGCATCGAGTCCCTGGTGCTGACCGTCACCGACGGCAACCAGCGGGCGCAGCGGCTGTACGAGGCCGCCGGCTTCCGCTCCTTCGGCGTGGAGCCGGATGCGATCCGCATCGGCGGCCGCTCCTGCGCCAAGAACCACATGCACTTGAACCTGGGTCCGCAAGCATCATGAGCCTCTCCGGTTTTTCCTTTCCCACCGCGATCCAGTTCGGGCCCGGCGCCCGCAAGGAAGTGGCCAGGCACCTGCTGGACCAGGGCCTGCAGCGGCCGCTGATCGTCACCGACCGGGCGCTGGGCGCCCTGCCGGTGCTGGCCGAGTTCAAGGGCCACCTGCAAGGGCTGGACGTCGGCGTGTTCTCCGGCGTGTTCGGCAATCCGACCGCCAGCCAGGTGATGGCCGGCGCCGCCGCCTACCAGGCCCACCGAGCGGACTGCGTGATCGGCTTCGGCGGCGGTGCGGCACTGGACGTGGCCAAGGTGGTCGGCCTGGCCGCCACGCACGAAGGCGACATCATCGAATACGCCTGGGACCACCCGCACGTGCGGCCGATCACCCAGGCCCTGCCGTACTTCGTGGCACTGCCCACCACGGCCGGCACGGGGTCGGAAGTGGGCCGCTCCTCCGTGATCAGCGAAGACAGGACCCACCTCAAGCGCGTGGTGTTCAGTCCGCTGATCCTGGCCAGGAAGGTGTTCGCCGACCCGGAGTTGACGCTGGGCCTGCCGCCCCATGTGACGGCGGCCACGGGCATGGACGCGTTGACGCACAACATCGAGAGCTACCTGTCGCCGGCCTACCACCCGCTGTGCGACGGCATTGCGCTGGAAGGCGCGCGCATCGCGGCGCGCTCGCTGCTCAAGGCGGTCGAGGAGCCGGGCGACATCGTGGCGCGCGGCGACATGATGATGAGCTCGATGATGGGCGCCATCGCCTTCCAGAAGGACCTGGGCGCGGTGCATTCGTGCGCCCACGCGCTGGGCGCCGTCTGCGACCTGCACCATGGCCTGGCCAACGCCTTGATGATCGATTCGGTCCTCGAGTGGAACCATGAAATGGTGCCGGAGAAGTTCGACGAACTGGCCCACGTCTGCAAGGTGGCGGGCGGCGGCCGGGCGTTCGTCGGCTGGCTGCGTGAACTCAAGCAAAGCATAGGCATCACCGGCACGTTGGGCTCGCATGGCGTCAAGCGGGAACAGATCCCGCAGCTGGTGGACATCGCGGTCAAGGACATCTGCCACCAGACCAACCCGAGGCCGGTGACCGCGGCGGACTTCGAGCGCCTGTTCGCGGCGGCGATGTGATGCGCCGCCGCGAGCAATGGTGCGCACGCGCAGCGTGCACACCCTACCGCGCCGCCCTGACCCTCGTAGCGTGTGCACGCCGCAGGCGTGCGCAACACCGGAGCGACCATGACTGACCGCCTCAAGATCGGCATCAGCGCCTGCTTCTTCCACCCCGACGGCGAGCGCAAGTCGGCGCCCTCCAAGACCCTGCTCTGGATCGAGCAGTCCACCGCGCACTGGGTCATGTCCGAAGGCGCGCTGCCGGTGATGGTGCCTTCGCTGAACGGGGCGACCTTCCGCGGCGAAGTGCGCGTCGAGGACTATGCGCGGTGGCTGGACGGGCTGGTCATGCACGGCGGCGCCGACGTCTGGCCGGGCAGCTATGGCGAAGACCCGCTCAGGCCGGAATGGAGCGGCGACCGCGTGCGCGACGAATACGAGATCGCGCTGGTGAAGGCCTTCTCCGCCGCCGGCAAGCCGGTGTTCGGCATCTGCCGCGGGCTGCAGTTGATCAACGT
Organism: Ramlibacter sp.; assembly: GCA_028292105.1. Lineage (GTDB taxonomy): Bacteria > Pseudomonadota > Gammaproteobacteria > Burkholderiales > Burkholderiaceae_C > Ramlibacter. The sequence goes on along the minus strand of JAQGMY010000323.1, from coordinate 5,195 downwards.
GGCGCATGGCGGGACCCTCTACCAGGACATCGTCACGCAGAAGCCCGGCGCGCTGGTCCATCGTGACGCTGCCATCTACGACCTGAACTTCCACCAGGTCGACATCCTGCCCGGGAGCCGGCTGGCGCAGTTGCTGCCGCCGGGCCGCCACAAGATCAACAGCGTGCACCACCAGGGCATCAAGGACGTGGCGCCCGGGTTCGAGGTCGAGGCGGTGTCGCCCGAAGACGGCGTGGTCGAAGCGATCCGCCGCAGCCACGGCCCCTGGGTGGCCGCGGTGCAGTGGCATCCTGAATTCCACCGGCCGGAACTCGGTGTCGTTGACGACACGCCCGTGCTGCGCGACTTCCTGCAAGCCGCCCGCGCGGCACGCCATCCATCATGAGCACACTTGCCATCCACAACCCGGCAACGGGTGAACTGATCGTCTCCCTTGCCGCCGACGACGCGGAGTCGGTCGCCGCGAAGACCGCCGCGGCGCGCCAGGCGCAGCCGGCCTGGGCCGCACGCAGCCTGGCCGCGCGCCAGGCCTGCATCGAAGGCTTCCGCGCCGGCGTCGTGCGTGACCTGGAGCAGCTCGCCGCCACCATGACGCGCGAGACCGGCAAGCCGATCAGGATGTCGCGCAACGAGCTCCATGGCCTGCTGCCGCGGATCGACTTCTTCCTGGCCGAAACGCAGGAGGCGATCGGCGACCAGACGGTGTTCGACGAGGGCGGCATCCGCGAGCAGATCCAGCACGAGCCGCTCGGCGTGGTGGCCAACATCTCGGCCTGGAACTACCCCTGGTTCGTCGGCTGCAACGTGATCCTGCCGGCGCTGCTGACGGGCAATGCGGTGCTCTACAAGCCGTCCGAGTACGCGACGATGACCGGGCTGGAGATCGCACGGCTGCTGCATGAAGCCGGCGTGCCGCGCGACGTGATGACATGCCTGGTCGGCGGCGGGCCGGTTGGGGCCGCCCTGCTGGCGCAGAAAGTGGACGGTGTCTTCTTCACCGGCTCGCATGCCACCGGCCAGCGCATCGCGCAAACCATGGGCAAGCGCTTCGTCAAGCTCCAGCTGGAGCTGGGCGGCAAGGACCCGACCTATGTGGCCGAGGATGCCGATCCGCAAGCGGCGGCGGAGTCGCTGGCGGACGGGGCGATGTACAACACCGGCCAGAGCTGCTGCTCGGTCGAGCGTCTCTACGTGCACGAGAAGATCCACGACGCCTTCGTCGAGGCCTTCGTGCGCACGGTGAAGGGCTTTCGCCTGGGCGACCCGCTGCGCGAGGACACCTACATCGGCGCCATCACCCGGGCGCCCCAGCTCGACGTACTGGAGCAGCAGGTCGAGGACGCGATCGCCAAGGGCGCGACCGTCCTGACCGGCGGCGAGCGCCGCGTCGGCGACGGCAACTGGTTCGAGGCGACCGTGCTGGTCAACGTCGACCACACGATGGAGATCATGCGCGAGGAGAGCTTCGGCCCCGTGATCGGCATCCAGAAGGTGCGCGGCGACGAGGAAGCGGTCGCCTTGATGAACGACACCCGTTACGGCCTGACCGCCGGCGTCTACACGCGCGACGAGCAGCGGGCGCGCCGCATCCTCGGCGAGGTGCGTGCCGGCAGCGTGTACTGGAATTGCTGCGACCGCGTCAGTCCGCGGCTGCCGTGGAGCGGCGTGGGCGACTCAGGCGTGGGCTTGACCTTGTCGACCTACGGGATCCAGGCTTTCACGCGGCCGAAGGCCTGGCATTTGCGCAGTCCTGGCTGACCGCCCGACGCCCATCACCGCACTTGCGGTCTAGACCCACTCCCCTTCGCGCAACTCCTTGACGAGCCAGGCGCAATAGATCGGCGCGGCTACCAGGCCGGCGATGCCGAACGCCGACTCCAGCAGCAGCATCGACGACAACATCGCGTAGGTCGGCACATTGGTGTGGCCGCCGACGATGCGGGCGTTCAGGAAGTATTCGAGCTTGTGCACCACCACCAGGAAGCCGAGCGACGCGAGCCCCAGCCATGGGGAGACCGTCAGCGCTGCCAGCGTGATCGCCGTGTTCGACAGCAGGTTGCCGACGATAGGCACCAGGCTGGCAAAGAAGGTGAGACCGACCAGCGTGGGCGCCAGCGGAACGCGGTAGCCGAGCGCCGGCAGCACCACCAGCAGGTAGATGCCCGTGAGCACGGCGTTGATCAACGAGATGCGCACCTGGGCGACGAACACGTTGACGAAGGCCGTCGCCAGGTTGCGCATGCGCGCCTGCGCCAGCAGCAAGAGCGGGCGCCGCGGCTGCCCGAGCGGGCCGGGCTTGGCGGCCGCGGCCATCAAGCCGATCACCAGGCCGATGATGATGTGCACCGTGATCTTCAGCGCCACGCCGCCCCAGCGCTGCACTTCCCCGGCATGGGAGCGCAGCCATTCGCTGATCGCGTGTTGCACCGCATCGGCGGATTCGGGAAGCCGCTCCACCACCCAGGGCGGCGCCATGGCGCGGATCTGGTCCAGGGTGTCGGCCAGCATCTGCATCAGCCGGCCGAGGCCGCCGGACTTGAAGAGCAACTCCACGCCGGCCAGCATGCCGAAGCCGAGCAGCACGACGGCGGCCGAGACCATCAGCCAGCGCGCCGCCACCTTCTTCCAGGAGCCGCCCACCGGCCCCGTGAACTTGCGCACGCGGTGGTACAGCGCGTACCCGGCCAGCCCGGCGAACAGCGCCGACAGCAGGTGCAACCACAGCAGGCCCAGCAATGCGACCGCGGCAACGAGGATGCTGCGCAGGCGCAGATGCTCGATGGCAGGCGGGATGTGGCGGAGTTCTTGTTCTTCAGGCAGGACCATGACCGCGCATTCTGCCCGCCGCCAAGGTCGCGTAGGGGGAGCGGCTACAAGTTGACAGTGGATCGGAGTGGTGTTACGCGGCAGGCATGCAGCGTGAGAACCCCCGCGCGGCGCCTCGTTGCCCCGTAGGGTGTGCAGCTTTGCTGCGCACCGTCAGCCGCCGCAAGGTGCGCAGCAAGGGGCGACCGCAATCATCGCCGTCGGCCGCCGCAAGGTGCGCAGCAAAGCTGCACACCCTACGAAGCGGCTCAGCTCAGGTGCTTGCCGACGATGCCGGCCAGCTCGAACATCGTCACTTGGGGCTTGCCGAACACCGGCCGCAGCTTGTCGTCGGCGTTGATGGCGCGCTTGTTCACGCTGTCCTGCAGCTTGTTGGCCTTGATGTAGTCCCAGATCTTCTTGATCACCTCGGTGCGGGCCACGGCCTCGCCACCGATCACTGCCGCCAGTTCGGGGCTCGGCTTCAAACCGGGACCGGTCTTGCGCGGGACTGCGGCCTTCTTGGCCGCGGGCGCCTTCTTCGCCACGGCTGCGGCTTTCTTCGCCGGGGCAGCCTTGGTGCCGGCCACCGTCTTCGCCGCCTTGGCCGTGGCCTTGTACGCCGTGCGCGGTGACTTGGCCGCCGGCGGCCGGCTCACTGCGCCGGATGCCACCCGCGGCGGGAACTTGGACTTGCGCGGCTCGAACTCGAAGTTCACCTTGCCCGCTTCGGCGTCCCAGGCCAGGAAGGCCTTGAAGGCGCGCCGCGTGCGCATCGAGACGAACTTGTCCAGCAGGTCCGTCTTGCCGGTGGCCAGCAGCTTGGCCATCTGCTCGCGCTCGACCGGTTGCTGCAGGATGATCTTGCCGCTGCGGAAGTCGCAGGTCGGGGTCGGATGTTCCTGCGTCGGCACGGCGCGCTCGCAGACGTAGTTGCTGCCCCATTCGAAGACTTTGTGGCCGCATTTCGGGCAGGGGCCCAGCGGCTCCTGGGCGGAGAGGTCGACGATCTCGCCGGTCTCGGCGTTCTTGTCCTCGCCGAAGTCGAACTCCAGCTTCCACTGGCGCTCTTCCTCGTCGTAGACCAGCGCCAGTTCGGCCGAGAAGGGCCAGCCGGCCTTGGAGCGGAAGCCCTGCAGGGGGCCGATGCGCTTGTCCCGCAAGAACTGCTCCACTTCGTCCATCTCGAAAGCGCGGCCGGCGGGAATCTTCGTGAAGGAAAAGCCGCAGGGCTGCTCGCCTTTCTTGCCCACGCAGTTGTAGCGGCGGTAGGTTTCCTGGACCACGCCGCCGCAGTTCGGGCAGGGCGTCTTCAGCGTCGCGTAGTCGCCCGGCACGGTGTCGCGGTCGTACTCCTTGGCCTTCATGACGATTCGCTTCGTCATATCGGCGATCTCGTGCATGAACTGGTCGCGCGACAGCTTGCCGTGCTCCATCTGCGACAGCTTGTACTCCCATTCGCCGGTCAGCTCCGGCTTGCTCAGTTCCTCCACGCCCAGGCCGCGCAACAGCGTCATCAGCTGGAAGGCCTTGGCGGTGGGGATCAGCTCGCGGCCTTCGCGCAGCATGTATTTCTCGTTGATCAGCCCTTCGATGATCGAGGCGCGTGTCGCCGGCGTGCCGAGGCCCTTCTCCTGCATGGCTTCGCGCAGTTCGTCGTCTTCCACGAACTTGCCCGCGCCTTCCATGGCGCCGAGCAGCGTCGCTTCGCTGTAGCGCGCCGGCGGCCGGGTCTTGAGGCCCTTGGCCTCCACGCTCTCCGTGCGCACCATCTCGCCGGGCTGCACGGGCACCAGGTTCTGCCCCTTGTCGCCGGCCTGCGCGTCTTCCACTTCGGCCGCGGCTTCCTTGCCGTAGATCGCCAGCCAGCCCGGCTTGACGAGCACCTTGCCTTCGGTCTTGAAGTGATGGCCCACGGCCTGGCTGATCCGCGTGGTGACCAGGTACTCGGCGCTCGGGAAGAACACCGCCAGGAAACGGCGCACCACCAGGTCATAGACCTTCTGCTCCGCTTCGGACAGGCCGCTGGGCGCCTGCAGCGTGGGGATGATGGCGAAGTGGTCCGACACCTTGGTGTCGTCGAACACGCGCTTGACCGGCTTGACGTAGCCTTCCTTGACGGCCTGCGCCGCGAAGGGCGCCAGGTGCCGCATGTCGCTGCCCGCCAGCATGCCCATGGTTTCCTGCACCACCGGCACGTAGTCCTGCGGCAGGTGGCGCGAATCGGTACGCGGATAGGTCAGGGCCTTGTGCCGCTCGTACAGCGACTGCGCGATGGCCAGCGTCGTCTTGGCCGAGTAGCCGAAGCGGCCGTTGGCCTCGCGCTGCAAGGAGGTCAGGTCGAACAGGCCGGGTGCGGCCTGCGTGGTCGGCTTGGATTCTTCGGTGAC
>JAQGMY010000307.1 GCA_028292105.1 Ramlibacter sp. | reverse complement strand
GGCGTCCGCGCCGAGGGCCGGCCCGCCGAGGGCCTGCGCTCCGACGGCGCTGCTTCTACTGGATCGCCGCCGTCTGCTGCCTGCCGTACTCCTCGCGCTTCATGGCCACATAGGTTTCCTGGTCCATCTCGTGCAACTGCTTCGGGTAGCGCTCGGTGGCCGCGAACCAGCGTTCGATGCGCCGGTCGACCCGCTGCGCAGCCGGCGTGCTCATCGTGTCGAGGTAGGCGTCGATGGCCAGGTAGTACCGCATCGCATTGCGTTCCACCGCGCCGCGCACACCATTGGCCGTGAACCCGACCTTGCTGGCACCCGCCGTGGCAAGGTAGGCCTGCATCGCGAAGCGGCCGGCACCGCCGAAGCCGTAGGAATAACTCATGTGCATGAAGGTCTTGCCGCCTTCAAGCGGCACGGCCTCCACCTCGATGCGGTAATCCCGGGTGCCGAGGGGCCCTTCAGCCGCATTCAGGCGGGTCTGCAGGTAGCTGGCATTGGCGGCCACGTTGGCGAACGAGAAGTCGATGCCGTAGGCCTGGTCGACGGGCTGGTTGTACTTGCGGCCGATCCGCACCGCCAGCTTCTGGCCATTGGCCTTGCATGCCTTGGTGTTGAAGGGCAGCATCATGATGTCGCACCATGCATTGGGGTCCTGCAGCGCACTGCTCACCCGCTCGAACGGATGGTCCAGGACAGCATAGACATCCCCCTGCAGGTTGTTGCTGCTCTCCGTCGAGTCGATGTGCAAGGGCCGCCCGTAGCTGTTGTTGCGCATCTGCTCGCGCAAGTCGGCATATCTGCCCTTCAAGGCGCCGGCATCCGCGTGCGCCTGCACAGTCCCCAGGGACAGCAGGCAGGCGGCGCCCAGCGCCGTCGCCCAGCGAGTGAAATTGGTTTGGGTCATGAGGCGTGTTTCCGTTCGTTTTCGTTGTCGTCATCGCCAACGGCCGGGTTGTCGGCGGGCGCATTGTTGGTTTCGGACTCTTCCTCCAGGAAGGCCTGCACGTCCAGCTGGATGCCGCCCATGAAAAGCGAGTGTGGCGCCACCTCGTAAAGATATCGGCCACGCGGCGCCAGCACCAGCCGCATGCGCAGCCTGGGTTGCTCCACGCCTTCCCAGGCCCGGATCAGGCGCGTACGAACCAGGTTGTCCGGGCACTGCAGCGACTTGAGCTTGTGATAGTTCGCTGAAAGATCCACCGCGTCCAGGTACCACGAGGAGCTCTTGTTGCGGGCCAGCAGGTTCGCCGAAAGATCGATCTCGAGCGTGAGGACGTTGCCCTCTGCTTCCAGCACCAGGTTGCGCCCGAGCAGCCCGCCGTTCGCCTCCCCGTACTTGTACGTGAGGTGGAGATGGGAGGGCGTCTTGCGAAGGGAGTATTTCATGCGGAGTTCACCCGATGGCCACAGGGTGGGGCAGACCGGGCGGTCCGGGTGTAGGACGCTGCAGCTTCCGGTTGTGCGCGCGCTCATCCTTGGCTGCGCGACGTCCTACGCGCGCCTATTCCTACAAGCGCTCCGTCTTTTCACTCACGGCACGGTTCTGCCAGGGTCCCAAGATGAGGGACTGACAGATTCATCACCCTCACACAAAGGAGCACGCAATGGCTGCTGAAGAACGCGAAGAGCGCGACATGAACCGCGACCCCATCACCGACGAACCCGGTGCACACCCGATCGGCACAGGCATCGGTGCCACCGGTGGCGCCGTGGCGGGCGCCGCCGCCGGCTCCATCGCCGGACCGGTGGGCGCGGCCGTCGGTGGCGTGGTCGGTGCGGTCGTCGGTGGCCTGGCCGGCAAGGCTGCAGGCGAAGCCGTGAACCCGACCGCGGAAGAAGCCTTCTGGAAGGAGAACTACAGCAAGGAACCCTACTACGAGTCCGGCCGCAGCTACGACGACTACGGCCCGGCCTACCGCCTGGGCCTGTCGGGCCGCGAGCGCTACCAGGACCCGTGGGAGCACGTGCAGCCGAAGCTGGCCAACGAATGGGAACAGACCCGCGGCAGTTCGTCCCTCGACTGGCAGCGCGCGAGCCCGGCGTCGCAGGCCGCATGGCAGCGCGCCGACCAGCAGTACCGCAGCTACGGCAGCGGCAGCACCAACATGGCTGCGTCCAGCGGCGCGAACGGCATGGCTGCCGCGGGCGGTGTGGCCGGCGCGGTTGGCGCGATGCAGACGGCCGGCAACAACGACGGTGACCGCGACGATGCCATCGACGTGCTCAAGGACCTGGTCGAGTGCTGCAAGGACGGCGAATACGGCTTCCGCGAGTGCGCCGAGCAGGCCAAGCGCGAAGACCTGAAGACCATGTTCCTGCAGCGGGCCGACGACTGCCGCCGCGGCGCGCAGGAGCTGAACCAGTTGATCACGCAGATGGGCGGCAAGGCCGAGGACGGCGGCAGCGCGATGGGCGCCATGCACCGCGGCTGGGTGTCGATCAAGTCGAAGCTCACGGCCTATGACGACAAGGCGGTGCTGGAAGAGTGCGAGCGCGGCGAGGACAACGCCAAGGCGCGCTACACCAAGGCCATGCAGAAGAACCTGCCGCCCCAGGCCCGCAGCGTGGTCGAAAGGCAGCTGCAGGGCGTGCAGCGCAACCACGACCAGGTGAAGATGCTGCGGGACCAGTTCCGCGCCGCGTAAACGGAGAACAAGCGAGGGGGCGCGGCCCCCTCGCCGCTGATTGAATGGCCGACAAGAGCGCACTCAAGACCTACAAAGACAAGCGAAACTTCGACGCGACGCCGGAACCGGCGGAGGGCGGCGAAGCGAACGAGAACGCCCGCAGTTTCGTGATCCAGAAGCACTGGGCCACGCGGCTGCACTACGACTTCCGGCTCGAGCTGGAAGGCACGATGAAGAGCTGGGCGGTACCCAAGGGCCCGAGCTACGACCCGCAAGACAAGCGCATGGCGATGCCCACCGAGGACCATCCCATCGCCTACAACCAGTTCGAAGGCACCATTCCGGCCGGCAACTACGGCGCCGGCAAGGTGATCATCTGGGACAAGGGCACCTGGATCCCGCTGGAAGATCCGCACAAGGGCTATCGGGACGGCAAGCTCAAGTTCGAAATGCGCGGCCACAAGATGCAGGGCCACTGGACCCTGGTGCGCATGAAGGGCCGCGGCAATGGCCGCGAGGATCCCTGGCTCCTGATCAAGGAACGTGACGGGTTCGCCCGTCCATCGACCGAATTCAGCCTGGTCGACGAGATGCCGGACAGCGTGCAATCGCTGGCCGACCAGCCGCCGGCAGCGGCCGCCCCGGGGCACGAACCAGCCGACCCTGCCCCCGCCGCTCCCACGCCGATCGAGGCTGCGTCAGGCCCGCCCGAGGGCGCGCGCAAGGCGGAACTGCCCAAGGAATTGCAGCCCGAACTGGCGGTCCTGGTCGATGCCCCGCCCAAGGATCCCGATGAGTGGATCTTCGAGATCAAGTTCGACGGCTACCGCATGCTCACGCGCGTGGAAGGTGATTCGATCCAGCTCGTCACGCGCAACGGCAACGAGTGGACCTCCAGGCTGGCGGGCCTGGCGACGGCGCTGCGCGGCATGGAGCTGCCCGACGGCTGGTACGACGGCGAGATCATCATGCCGGGCGAGGACACGCCGGCCGACTTCCAGGCGCTGCAGGGCGCTTTCGACACGGCCCGCACTTCGCAGATCGTCTACTACCTGTTCGACCTGCCCTACTGCGCCGGGCACGACTTGCGCGACGTGCCGCTGGAGCAGCGGCGCGAGGTGTTGCAGCGCATCGTCGAACGCAAGCCGCATCCGAACGTGCGCTTCAGCTCGGTGTTCGACGCCAGGCCCGAGGAGATCCTGAACTCGGCCTGCCGTCTTGGCCTCGAAGGCGTGATCGCCAAGCGGCGCGACTCCGCCTACGTGAACCGGCGCTCCAGCGACTGGATCAAGCTCAAGTGCAAGCTGCGGCAGGAATTCGTGATCGGCGGCTGGACCGATCCCCAAGGTTCGCGCACCGGCCTCGGCTCGCTGCTGCTGGGCGTGCACGAGGAGGATGGCAAGCTGCGCTACGCCGGCAATGTCGGCACCGGTTTCAACGAGCAGACCCTGCGCGAGCTGCGCCAGCGGCTGGATGAGGTGGCGGCCGATCGCAAGCCCTTCGAGGCCGGCACCGGCATCCCCCGCGATGCGCACTGGGTGCGGCCGCAGCTGGTGTGCGAAGTGTCCTTCGGCGAGTGGACGCGCGACGGCAAGGTGCGTCACTCCGTGTTCCACGGCTTGCGCTCGGACAAGCCGGCGGACGGCATCGGCCAGGAGCCGGTGCTCCATGAACCGCCGGCCGACAAGAAGGCGGCGAGGCCGCGCAAGACCGCGGCGCACAAGACCGCGACCGCGGCCCCTGCGCCTGCGGGGCAACCAGCAGCTGCGCCAGCCTCGGCCTCGCTGCCGCCGGCGCTGCGCATCAGCAACCCGGAGCGGGTGGTCGATCCCCAAAGCGGGGTCACGAAGCTGGAGCTGGTGCGCTATTACGCGCTGGTGGCGCCGCTCATGATGGAGCACCTGGCGGGCCGGCCGATCGCCATGGTGCGGGCGCCCGATGGCATCGAAGGGCAGCTGTTCTTCCAGAAGCACCTGGACCGCTACAAGATGGCCGGTGTCGTGCAGCTCGACCCCGCCATCTTCCCCGGCCATCCCTCGATGCTGGAGATCGCCACCGCCGAGGGCCTGCTGTCGGCGGCGCAGATGAACGTGATCGAGTTCCACACCTGGAACGGCGTGAAGAGCGCGATCGACAAGCCGGATCGCATGACTTTCGACATCGACCCCGGCGAAGGCGTGAGCTGGGCCCAGATCCAGGAAGCCGCGACGCTGGTGCGCACGATGCTGCAGGAACTCGGGCTGCCCTGCTTCCTGAAGACCAGCGGCGGCAAGGGCCTGCACCTGGTGGTGCCGCTGCAGCTGCAGTACGACTGGGACACGGTCAAGGACTTCTCGCAGGCAGTGGTGCAGCACATGTCACGCATCCTGCCCGATCGCTTCGTCGCCAAGAGCGGCGGCAAGAACCGGATCGGCAAGATCTTCATCGACTACCTGCGCAACGGCTACGGCGCGACCACCGTATGCGCATGGTCCGCGCGTGCGCGACCCGGCCTGGGCATCTCGGTGCCGGTGCGGTGGGACGAGCTGCCGGCCCTCAAGAGCGGCGCGCACTGGACGGTGCGCACGGCGCACAACCGCCTCGACCAAGGCAATGCGCCCTGGGACGCGTACGAGAAGAGCCGCGCTGCCTTGCCCGACGCGATGAAGAAGCTCGGCTTCGAGCGCAGCTAGCAGGTGCTATCGGCCGTGAGGGCCAGCCGCAGTTCCAGCTGCAGCGCATCGATGTGCTGCAGCTCCACCGCCTCCGCCGCGGCGAGCGCTTCCAGGTCGGACCATTGCAGCTTGCGGTAGCCGGTCTCGCCCTTGAACGTGACCTGCCCGGGCGTCGGCCGCAGCGCGATGTGGATGCAGGCCTTGCCGGCTTCGGCGCGCGCGGACAGCAACAGCTCCGCCGGCGCCGGCAACTGGTCACTGCAGTAGACCAGCGCGCCGGTGAGCAGGGCACGGACGGCGGGACGCGAGATCGCACCCGGGACCGCGGTCACCTGATTGCGCAGCGCATAGCCGCGAAAGCTGAGGCTGGTGGCCATCAGCGCGGTGGATTCGCGCACCGCGTCCTCGACGTTCGTCGTCACCCCGGGATCCGGCGCCAGCCAGCTGACCACGTCGATGCACGAGCCCAGCGCCGCCCTGGCGAAGCCATTGATCTTGCTGGCGCTTTCGTGCACTTGCGCGAGGTCGGGCACCGGCGCGCGCAGGCGGCGCTCCATCACCTCGTAGATCATGCCGATCGGCTGCAGGTTGACCACCAGGTGGTGGCGCATGGAGGGTGCCAGGCGGCGCAGCAGCGCGTAGCGCGCCGCTTCCGCTTCGATCGTTGGAGCCGACATGAGGGACAGGTTAGCAGGCCTCGGCGGGCTGTCAAACGCGGCTACGAAGATGCAGTGCGTGCCACCGGAGTGCAGGTGCGCAAGCGGAGCTTGCACACCCTACCCTGATTCGCAGGATGTGCGGCTTCGCCGCGCACCTCCCGCCCCTTGCTTTCGATCGCGCGCGTCCCGTGTTCTCCTGCACAACGCGAAATGCGATCGAATGCGAAGATGTGGCCATGTCCGCTGCCTTGCTAGCCCTGTTCCTCGCCGCGTGCGGCGGCAGCGACGGTGAACTCGCCACCGCCACCCCGCCGGCGCCGCCGCCGGACGCCTCCTGCGCGGTCGACACTTCCACCGGCTCGGTGGTGGTGGGCTCCGGCCTGGCCGGTGACCCCGCCGCCCCCGAGGCGGCCTCCGGTTACCGCGTCGGCCTCACGCCCGTCCATGCCAGGACGTACATGGTGGCCGCCAACACGCCGCTGGCCAGCAAGGCGGGCTGCGACGTGCTCAAGGCAGGCGGTTCGGCGGTGGATGCGGCCATCGCCGTGCAGATGGTGCTCGGGCTGGTGGAACCGCAGTCCAGCGGCATCGGCGGCGGCGCCTTCATGCTGCACTACGACGCCAGGACGCGCACCGTGATCTCCTATGACGGGCGCGAGACCGCGCCGGCAGCAGCCACCGAGAACTACCTGCGCTGGATCGACGACGCCACCAACCACGCGCCGCCCGTGCCGAGCGCGCGCGCCAGCGGGCGTGCCGTGGGCACGCCGGGCGTGTTGAAGATGCTGGAACTGGCCCACAAGGAGCATGGCAAGCTGCCGTGGAAGGACCTGTTCCAGCCGGGCATCAAGCTGGCCACCGAGGGCTTCAAGATCCCGGGCCGCATGGCCGACGCGATCGCCAGCCACCGCGCGAGCCTGCTGCGCGACGCCGAGGCCGCCGCCACTTACTACAACGCCGACGGCACGCCGAGGGCGCCGGGCTCCACGCTCACCATTCCCGCCTATGCGGCAACCCTCACCGCCATCGCGAACAACGGCGTCGGCGCCTTCTACGGCGGGCCGATCGCCCGGAGCATCGTCGACAAGGTGAACATCGCCGCCAGCGCGGACGGCGCCACGCCGATCACGCCCGGCAAGACGACGCTGTCGGACCTCTCCAGCTACGTGGCGAAGAAGCGGCCGGCCGTGTGCACCACGTACCGCGCGTACTGGGTCTGCGGCATGGGCCCGCCCTCCTCCGGCGGCATCACGGTCGCGCAGTCCCTGGGCATCCTGGAAAATTTCAACCTCGAGCTGTTCGGGCCCACCGCGGTGGACAAGGAAGGCGGCAAGCCGGACGTCTTCGGCGTGCACCTGATTGCCGAGTCCGAGCGGCTCGCCTATGCGGACCGCGACAAGTACATCGCCGACACCGATTTCGTCTCGTTGCCGGGTGGCACCTGGAACACGATGCTGAACAAGCCGTACCTGCGCAGCCGGGCCGACCTGATCAGCTTCTCGCGCAGCATGGGGACGGCGCAGGCCGGCGACCTGGGCGCGGTGCCGCTGGGCGTGGTGCCCACCCCGGAGAACGGGACCACGCAGGTGACCATCGCCGACAAGGACGGCAACGTGGTGAGCTTCACCAGCACCGTGGAATCCAGCTTCGGCTCCTTCCACATGACGCGCGGCTTCATGCTGAACAACCAGCTGACCGATTTCGCGGCGACGCCGACCGACGATGCGGGCGTGCCGGTGGCGAACCGGGTCCAACCCGGCAAGCGCCCGCGCAGTTCGATGGCGCCGACGCTGGTGTTCCGCAAGGCTGCCGACGGCGCGATCGGCGACTTCGCCATGGCGACCGGTTCGCCGGGCGGCGCGACCATCATCCAGTACGTGGTGAAGACGCTGGTCGGCGTGCTCGATTGGAAGCTCGATGCGCAACAGGCGACCAGCATGGTGGACTTCGGCGCGGAGAACAACGTGAGAACCAGCGTCGGCGGCGAGCACCCGAACGTCAACGTGACCGGCAACGGCGCGAGCGACCCGCTGGTGACGGGGCTGCGTGCGCTGGGGCATACGGTCAGCGTGGGCGCGCAGTCGAGCGGCGTCGCCACCATCGTGCGCACGCAGGTGAAGGGCGAAAACGCGTTGCAAGGCGGCGCCGATCCGCGGCGCGAAGGGTTGGCGCTGGGGGATACGTTCATCCCCCGATAGCGCGGGTGGCGCGCACGCCGAGCTTGCACACCCTACAGGCCGGTTGCCTTGGCAGGGTGTGCAGCTTGCTGACCGGTCACTGCCCGCGGCCCGGGGCGCCCTCACTTCACGAGCAGCGCCTGGTATTCGCGGAAGATTTCCTGCGCAGTGGCAAACCCTTCCAGCCTGGACCAGGGCTGGCCGGCGTCGACGCGCAGGAAAGTCACCGGCTGGTGGTTCATCTTGTCGCCGCGGTACACGTCGAACGCACGCTGCACCAGGATGCTCTCGGCCACCGTTCCAGTGAGCATCTGCCACCGTGGGCCGGCGCCGAACTTGGCGCCGTAGCGCTTGAGGGCCGCCGGCGTGTCCTGTTCGGGGTCGATGGACACGGAGACCAGGCGCGCCGGGCTGTGTGCGTCCGCGAGCTGCACCTGCAGTTGCGAGAACACCAGGCTGGTGACCGGGCAGATGGTGTCGCACGTGGTGAAGATGAAGTCCAGGATCACTGGTGCTGCTGCGAGGCTGCTGCGCAGGGCGACCCGGGCGCCGTCCGTATCGCGCAGCATGAGGTCGGGCACAGCATAGCTGCCCGTGCGGCGCACGTAACCCTCCTGCTTTCCAGGCCCAGCGTGGTTCGGGTGGGCGCGCGCCTTCGGCGCGGACGCAAGGACGAATGCTGCCGCACAGACTGCCGCCCCCTGCAGCACGCCACGGCGGTTGGGGCCTGATGCTGCAGCGGCGGTTCGGGATGTATTCGTCATGGTGGCCTTTGCAAAGAAGCGTTCAGGGGACGATCCACTCGGATACCGCGGCGACGCTGCCGCTGCCAGCCTCGGTGCGCACGACGTACGCCCCCTTGGAGGCAAACCGCTTGCCGGGGCCCAGGCTCACGTTCGGGAAGAACGTCGGGGTGATCGTCGTGGTGATCGCGTGTTCGACCCGCTCGACGAAGTAGTCGCGCGAGAAGCTGTCTTGCAGGTGCGCCAGCGCTTCCCCGGCGACGTTGATGGCGAACAGCGTATGCACTGCGACGGCCTGCCCCGCCTCATCGGGGGGCTCCAGGCCATGCGTGCGCAACCACAGCCTGCTGCGCAGCACGCGCGGCTCGCGCGCCGCCGGCACTTCCCACGGATAGGTCATCATCGTGTGCAGCCCGGCCCATCCCTCTGGGGTCTCCAGCAGCGTCGCCGAGAGATACGTCGGCGCTCGCCGGGCTTCGTCCAGCGCTGCGGAGCCGACGAGGTCCTTCTTGCCAAGCCAGAGCACGCGCCCCTCGGGTGCCCTCGCGGCCAGTTCACGCCAGAAGGCCGCGTCGGGCGCTGCGGGGAGCGGCTGGTCCTCCAGCGGTCGACCGGCCGCGAGCGCGCCACGAAAAGCGGCCGCGGCCACCGCGCCCGCGGTCCCTGGCCGGTAGACTTGCACGATGCGGCCGTTGCCCCCCTGTGCCGCGAAAAACCGGGCCAGCGCCTCGCCCTCGAGCGAGATGCCGCGGGAGAAGTACAGGGTGTAGAAGTCGCCTTCGTGCACGGCGGGCAGGTCGGTCAGCGGCAGCACGCAGGGCAGCT
>JAQGMY010000241.1 GCA_028292105.1 Ramlibacter sp. | reverse complement strand
GGCGAGGGTGTCGAAGGGGTGGCGGCGTTGCACCTGGGCATAGGCAGACCGCAAGCGCTGGATTTCGCCCACCAGCAGCTGGCTCTCACGGTCGGCCAGGGTCACGGTGAAGAAGTAGGTTGCGCCGGGGACGAAGGTGCGGATGTAGCGCGGCATGACGGCAGTCTGGTGCGCAAGCGGAGCTTGCACACCCTACGAATGCAGGGGCCGGGCGGAGCGTGCACACCCCGCGTGCTGGGCACGCCACGATCCCACCTCGTAGGGTGTGCGGCTGCGCCGCGCACCATTCACTGCGGCGCCTTGGAGGCGACAGCCTCCAACACTCGCCAGCGTCAGCCCAACTCCACCGTCACCGGCGCATGGTCGCTGGGGGTCTTCCACTTCCTGGGGGCCCGATCGATCGTGCAGCCCTTCACCAGCCCCTTCAGCGCCTCGCTCACCAGGATGTGGTCGATCCGCAATCCGCGGTTCTTCTGGTAGCCCAGCATCCGGTAGTCCCACCAGCTGTAGCTCTTCTCCGGCTGCTCGAACAGGCGGAAGCTGTCCAGCAGCCCCAGCTCCAGCAGCTGGCGAAAATGATCGCGCTCCTCGGTGGTGTGGTGGATCGTTTCCTTCAGGCCGACCGGGTCGAACGAGTCCCGGTCCTCGGGGGTGATGTTGAAGTCGCCCAGCAGCACCAGCCGCGGATGGTGCACGAGCTCCTCGCGGATGTAGTCGCGCAGGCCGCGCAGCCACGCCATCTTGTAGTCGAACTTCTCGGTACCGGGCGCCTGGCCATTGACGAAGTAGCCGTTGACCAGGCGCAGCTCGCCGTCCGGCAGGTCCAGCGTGACCGAGATCACCCGCGAGCTGTCGTCCTCGAAGCCGACGATGTTCTTCACGATGTCGCGCACCGGCGCGCGGCTCATCACGGCGACGCCGTTGTAGGTCTTCTGGCCGAACACGGCGCAATGCTCGTAGCCCGCTTCATGCAGGGCGTCGAGGGGAAACTTGTCCTCGGTGAGCTTCAGCTCCTGCAGGCACAGCACGTCCACCGGGTTGGCGGCGGTCCAGTCCAGCACGTGTTGGAGGCGGGCGGCGAGCGAGTTGACATTCCAGGTAGTGATCTTCATGGTTCGCGATTGTGCCGATGGCGGGCATGCAAGTTGCAGTTTAGGCTGCAGGATGCCGGCATCCCGCCCCGCATGCACTGGAGCCTTCGATGAAGTTCGTGTCGCCCCCATGTCTCGTTCGTGCCGCCGTCTGCGGCCTCACCCTGCTGGCCGCCGGCTCCGCGCTGGCCCAGGCCGACTACCCGAAGCAGCCGATCCACCTGGTCGTCGGCTTCGCCTCGGGCGGCATCTCGGACGTGCTGGCGCGGGCGCTCGCCGCCAAGCTCTCCACCCAGATCGGCCAGGCGGTGATCGTCGACAACAAGCCGGGCGCCGGCACCACCATCGCCGGCGACTTCGTCGCCAAGGCGGCGCCGGACGGCTACACGATCTGGCTGCAGGACACCACCACGCACGCCATCAACCACACGCTGTACCCCAAGCTGCCCTACGACTCGCTGCGCGACTTCACGCCGATCGCGCTGGTCGCTTCCACTCCGCTGATGCTGGTGGTGCATCCCTCGTCGCCGGCCAAAACGGTGCGCGAGCTGTCGGCGCTGATCAAGAGCCAGCCCGGCAAGATGTCGTACGGCTCGTCGGGCAACGGCACCATCACCCACCTGGCCAGCGAGATGCTGAAGACCGCCGGCGGCCTCGACGCCGCGCACATCCCCTACAAGGGCAGCAGCCCGGCCACCGGCGCGATCCTCGCCAACGAGGTGACCTTCGTCTTTTCCACCATGCCGCCGGCGGTGAGCAACGTCAAGGGCGGCAAGCTGCGGGCCCTGGCCGTGACCACGCCGCGGCGGGTTGCGGCGGCCCCGGACGTGCCGACGATGGGCGAAGCGGGCATGCCGAACTTCGAGGTGGTTCTGTATAGCGGGGTGATGGGGCCCAAGGGCATGGACCCGGCCATCGTTCGCAAGCTCAACGCGGAATTCGCGCGCGTGCTGCAAAGCGAGGACATCAAGAAGGTCTACGAGAACCTGGGCGCCGACCCTATCAGCACCACGCCGGAGGCCTTCGGCGAGGCGCTGGCCAAGGACATCGCGCGTTATGCGCCGGTGGTGAAGGCGTCCGGCGCAAAGGTGGATTGAGGGGGACTGGGGGCCCGTAGGGTGTGCAAGCTCCGCTTGCGCACCATCCCCGCTCAGACGTGGAACAACGCCAGCGCCCCGATCCCCACGCCCACCGCCCCCATCGCGAACATCCCGTACTCCAGCCACTTCTTGCGCGTGAGCAGCGCAATCGCGGCGAGGGCGATGGCGACCTGAAGCGCGGTGGTCGCCTGGGCCCAGCGATGGTGCACGTGCATCTGGGCGTCGCTCTGCAGGTCCCACTGCTTGGAGTCGGACTCGATCTTCTCGGCCTGCAGCTGGATTTCCTTCTTTTCCTTCTCGTAGCGGTCGATCTTGGCCTGGTAGAAGCCCTGCTTGTCGGGCGGCGCCAGGTCGCGCGAGATCTCGGCCAGCGACTGCTTGGTCGACTTGGCCTGGAAGTAGTTCCACTGATTCGAGGCTTCGGTCTTCTTGATGGCGGCGTTGTTCTTGTACAGGCCCGCATTGGCCTGGGTGGCGCCGCCCATGTACGCGAAGATCGCGCCGACGGTGGCGATCATGGCGGTGAACAGCGCGATCTGGTTGATCATCTTGCCGACGCCGTGCGCCTCGCCGCCATGCCCTTCGGCGGCATGCTGCGCCGCGTGTTCGAGCTCGTGGTCGTGGGGGCCGTGCACGTGGAAGGTTCCGCCTGACATGTCAGTTCTCCGGGTTCTGGTTTTCGTACGTGATGAAGCTGTAGGCCAGTCCGTTGGCCGCGACGTGCCGCTCGCGCGCCACTTCCCGCCATTGGGCACCTAATTCCGGAGCGAAAGCATCACCTTCGTATTCATTCTCGATCTCCGTCACGACGGCGACGTGCGCGCGCGACAGGGCCAGCCGGTAGATTTCAGCGCCGCCCGTGACCCAGGCTTGCGGGGCGTCGCCGCACAGCGCGATGGCGGCGTCGAGCGAGGAGGCGCGCTGGGCGCCATCGGCCTGCCATTGCGGTTCGCGCGTGATGACGATGTTCCGGCGCCCGGGCAGCGGCCGGAACCTGGGCGGCAGGGCGTCCCAGGTCTTGCGCCCCATGATCACCGGCGCGCCCAGCGTGGTGCGCTTGAAGTGCGCCAGGTCTTCCGGCAGGTGCCAGGGCATGGCGTTGCCCTTGCCGATCACGCCATTGCGCGAACGCGCGTAGATGAGGCCCAGCTTCATCGCGGGCTCAGACCGCCACCGGGGCCTTGATGGCGCCGTGGCACTGGTAGTCCAGCACTTCGAAGTCTTCGTACTGGTACTCGAAGATCGACGCCGGCTTGCGCTTGATGTTCAGCGTGGGGTAGGGGTAGGGTGCGCGGCTCAATTGCAGCTCCACCTGTTCGTGGTGGTTGCTGTAGATGTGGCAGTCACCGCCGGTCCAGACGAAGTCGCCCACGTCCAGGTCGCACTGCTGCGCGATCATGTGCGTGAGCAGGGCGTAGCTGGCGATGTTGAAGGGCACGCCCAGGAAGATGTCGGCGCTGCGCTGGTACAGCTGGCACGACAGTTTTCCGTCGGCGACGTAGAACTGGAAGAACGCGTGGCAGGGCGCGAGCGCCATCTTCGGGATGTCCGCCACGTTCCAGGCGCTCACGATGATGCGGCGGGAATCGGGATTCGTCTTGATCGTCTTGACGGCCTCGGCGATCTGGTCGATCTGACCGCCGTCCGGCGTCGGCCAGCTACGCCACTGGACGCCGTACACCGGGCCCAGGTCGCCGTCGTCGCCCGCCCACTCGTCCCA
>JAQGMY010000227.1 GCA_028292105.1 Ramlibacter sp. | reverse complement strand
TGGGCCCGTTGATCGCCGTACTCGCCTTCGCCGCCGCTGCGTGGCGGTGGCCTCGTTCCGCCGTCTCCAGCCTGGCGGCGGTTGCCGTCGCGGGCTTCATGGTGGCCACCCTCTGGGACCAGCGGCCGGCCTGGACGCGCGTGATGGAGCAGTACGCGGCAGGTGACCATCCTTTCGCACGGCACATCGACCCACAAGAGGAGGTCTATTGGAGCGACCAGCCGCTCGCGCCCTGGCTGATGCTGCACCGTCGGACCTATGTCAGTTCGCTGAGCACTTCGAGCATGCCGTTCAACCGGGAGTCGGCGCAACGCATCATGCAGCGCTCGAAGGTGCTGGCGCTGTTCGAGTTCCAGGGCGAAGTGTGCGACCTGTTCAATTCGATGAAGGGCGGGCACCAGGATACGTGCGAGCCCGACCTCGTCACCATCCGCACGGCTTGCGAGGCCGACGACAAGCTTTCATGGATCATCACCGCGCACCCGCTCGAGTCGGCGTGGCGCGATGCCTGGCGCCCGGGGCCCCAGGTGGGCACCGACCCTACGTACTACCTTTATGGCTGCCGGGACCTCCTGGCAGCCGCCAAGGGAACAGCCCGCAACCCGGCCAACAGCACGCACGCAGCGCAATGAACCAACAATACGAAGTCGTCATCATCGGCGCCGGCCCCGCGGGCCTGACCGCCGCACTCGAGTTGCAGGATGCGGGCATCCGCAACGTGGCGGTGCTGGAGTCCGACGGGATCGTCGGCGGCATCTCCCGCACCGTGCAGCATCACGGCAACCGCATCGACATCGGTGGCCACCGCTTCTTTTCCAAGTCCGACTGGGTGATGCAGTGGTGGAACAAGCTGCTGCCCGCGGCGGCCGACACGAGTGCCGAGCCGCGCTCCTTCCAGTACCAGGGCCAGACCCGCGACAGCCTGCCGGTGCCGGCCACCGCGGACCCGGCCTCGGACGACGTCATGCTGCTGCGCAGCCGGCTCTCGCGCATCTACTACGGCCGCCAGTTCTTCGACTATCCGCTCAAGCTGAACGTCGAGACCCTGCTGAAGCTGGGCGTCAAGCGCACCTTCCTGTTCGGCATCAGCTACATGGCCGCGCACCTGCGCCCGATCAAGCCGGAGCAGTCGTTGGAGGACTTCCTGGTCAACCGCTTCGGGCGTCGCCTGTACCTGCAGTTCTTCAAGGAATACACCGAGAAGGTGTGGGGCGTGCCCTGCAGCCAGATCAGCGCGGAATGGGGCGCGCAGCGGATCAAGAGCCTGTCGATCGCCAAGGCGCTGCTGCATGCGGCGCGCAAGGCGCTCGGCGGCAAGGGCGGCAAGGCGGAACAGACCTCGCTGATCGAGAGCTTCCTCTATCCCAAGTTCGGGCCGGGCCAGATGTGGGAAGTGGCGGCGCGCCGTTTCGTGCAGCAGGGCGGCACGCTCCTGATGAACCACAAGGCGGTGGCGCTGGACATCAATGGCGATGAAGTGCGTTCCGTGACGGCGCAGCACGCGGGCGGTACGGTGTCGCTGGGGGCGAAGAACGTGGTGTCCACCATGCCGATCAAGGACCTGGTGGAAGCGTCGGCGCCTTCGTGGCCGCCGCACATCGTCGACATCGCCCGCAACCTGCAGTACCGCGACTTCATCACGGTCGGCCTCCTGTACAAGGGCGCGGATGTGAAGGCCGACCTCAAGGACAACTGGATCTACATTCAGGAACCCGGCGTCTCCGTCGGCCGCGTGCAGGTGTTCAACAACTGGAGCCCCTTCATGGTCGCGGACCCGTCCACCGTGTGGCTGGGCCTCGAGTTCTTCTGCCGCGAGACCGATGCGCTCTGGAAGATGAGCGACGCCGAGATGACGCAGCTGGCCCTCGAGGAGATGCAGGCGATCGGCCTGGCGAACACGACGGCCGCCCTCGACTCTGTGGTGATCCGCGTGCCCAAGGCCTATCCCGGCTACTTCGGTGATGCCTACGGCCGCTTCGACGAATTGCAGCAGGCGCTGTCTGGCGTGCGCAACCTGTTCCCGGTCGGGCGCAACGGCATGCACCGCTACAACAACCAGGACCATTCGATGCTGACGGCCAAGAAGGCGGTGGAACTGATCGCCGCCGGCGACAGCGACAAGAGCGGCATCTGGTCGATCAACGTCGACGACGAGTACCACGAGGAACGCAAGTGACGGCGTTGCCAGCGGCATTGCGGCGCCGGCCGGCGCCGCCTGGGCGGGGTCCTTCGGCCGCGTAGCATCTCGCCATGAACAATCGTGCCGTGCTGGTGCCGTTGACCGTGGTGCTCGTGGGGCTGCCCTGGATCAATCCCTTTGCTCCAGGACCGTCGCCTGCCATTGTCCCCTGGCTTGCCAGCGCCGCCTGCGCGCTGTTGCTGGCGCTCGCCTTGCTCGCGGCCGGGGTGCGCCCGCGCCTGGTTTTTGCCATGCCGGCGCTGGCACTTGCGGGCTGGGCGGCGCTGTCGCACTTCTCGATCTCGCCGGACATCGTGATGCTGGCCGGCGGGCTGGTGCTGATCGCGCTGGCGGCCAGCGTGCTGTCCGCCGACGAAGTGGCGCACGGCGTGCAGGCCGGCGTGCTCGTGGCAGCCTGCGCCAGTGCCGCGATGGGCCTGGTGCAGTACTTCGGCGCCTCGGGTGCCGTGATGCCGTGGGTGAGCGGCGCCCGTGCCGGCGAGGCCTACGCCAACCTGCGGCAGCCGAACCTGTACGCCACGCTCTGCTGGCTGGGTGGCGCGGTGCTGCTGTGGGGCGGGCTGCGCTTGCCTCGCGCGCTGGCCGCCGCTGCGATCGTGCTGCTGGCCGTGGGGTGCGCCGCTTCGGCATCGCGCACCGGGCTGGTCGAAGGCCTGCTGCTGACCGCGATGGCCGCCGCCTGGCCGTCACGCGAGCGGCGCTGGCGCCTGGCCTTGTGCATGGTTGCCGGCGCGGCCTATCTCGCCGCCGCATGGCTGCTGCCGCTGGTATTGATGCAAGCCACGGGCTCGCTGCCCGAGCGCACCCTGTGGGGCCGGCTCGGAGGCGGCGAGGGTTGCAGCGGACGGCTGGTGCTGTGGTCCAACGTGTTGCGGCTGATCGCCTTGCGGCCGCTGGCCGGCTGGGGCTGGGGCGAGCTCGACTACGCGCACTTCATGACGCTGTATCCGGGCGCCCGCTTCTGCGACATCCTGGACAACGCCCACAACCTGCCGCTGCACCTGGCGGTCGAACTGGGCGTGCCCGTGGCGCTGTTCGTGTGCGTCGGCACGCTGGCGTGGGTCTGGCGCCAGCGGCCCTGGAGCGAAGCCGTGCCCCTGCGGCAGCTGGCATGGGCGCTGCTGGCGTTGATCGCGCTGCACAGCATGCTGGAGTACCCGCTCTGGTACGGCCCTTTCCAGATGGCGCTGGGCGCAGGCCTCGGCTGGCTGCTCGGGCGCCCGGCGGCAGCAAGTGCGCAGCGTTTGCATGCGCCAAGTGCCGCCATCGCCGCGGTGCTGCTGGCGGTGACCGGGTATGCCGCGTGGGACTACACGCGCGTGAGCCAGGTCTACCTGCCCTCGGAGCAGCGGCTGGCCCGGTGGAGCGAGGACACCCTGGAGCACGTGCGCCGCTCCTGGC
>JAQGMY010000210.1 GCA_028292105.1 Ramlibacter sp. | reverse complement strand
GACTGGCGTAGCCGATGCACATGCCGCGGGTCGCGCCGGAGAAGCGGCCGTCGGTGATCAGGGCCACCTGCTCGCCCATGCCCTGGCCGTAGATCGCCGCCGTCACGCTGAGCATCTCGCGCATGCCGGGGCCGCCGCGCGGGCCTTCGTTCCGGATCACCAGCACGTCGCCGCGCTCGTACTTGCGGGCCGCGACGACGCGCATGCAGTCTTCCTCGGTCTCGAACACCCGCGCGCGGCCGTCGAAGCTCAGCGACTTGAGGCCGGCGATCTTCAGCAGGGCGCCATCGGGGCACAGGTTGCCCTTGAGAACGACCAGGCCGCCGCTGGCGTGGATCGGCTCGGCGCGGCTGCGCACCACCTTGCCGTCGGGCCCCGGAAACGCGGCCAGCGCCTCGGCCAGGGTTTCGCCGGTGAGGGTGAGGCAGTCGCCATGCAGGTAACCGCCCGCGAGCAGTTCCTTGAGCACCACCGGCACGCCGCCGATGATGTTCAGGTCCTTGGCCAGGTAGCGCCCGCCGGGCTGCAGGTCCGCGATCAACGGCGTGCGCTGGAACACCCGGGACACGTCGTCGAAAGTGAAGTGGATGCCTGCCTCGTGGGCGATGGCGGGGATGTGCAGGGCGGCATTGGTGGAACCGCCGGTGGCGGCCACCGCGGCGCAGGCGTTCTCCAGGCTCTCGCGCGTCACCAGCTGGCGCGGCAGCGGCCCGCCGGTCGCCAGCATGCGCATCACGGTGCGGCCGGCGCGGCGCGCGAGCGCCAGCCGTTCACTGTACACGGCGGGCACCGTGGCCGAGCCGAGGAAGGACAGGCCGAGTGCCTCGCCCACCATCGCCATCGTGTTGGCGGTGAACTGGCCCGGGCACGAGCCGGCGGTGCTGGCGCAGCGGCGCTCGATCTGGTCCAGCTGCGGGCGCGACAGCTCGCCGATCTGGTAGCGGCCGACGCCCTCGATGGCGGTGAGCACGGTCTGCTCGCGCCCGTCGGGCGCATGCCCCGGCAGCATCGAGCCGCCGTAGATGAACACCGACGGCACGTTCAGCCGCACCATCGCCATCATGGCGGCCGGCAGCGTCTTGTCGCACCCACCGAGAGCGATCAGCGCGTCGTACGCGTGGCCGCGCACCGCCACCTCGATGCTGTCGGCGATCAGCTCGCGCGACACCAGGCTCATGCGCATGCCGTCGTGGTTCATCGAGGTGCCGTCGGACACCGAGATGGTCGACATCGACACCGGCACGCCGCCGCCTTCGGCCACGCCCAGGCGCACATGGTCGGCCTGCGGTGCGATCGAGCGGGAGCACGGCGTGTTGTCGCCGGCGGTGCCGATGATGGCGACCATCGATCGCTCCATGTCCTCGTCGTCGAGGCCGGTGGCGCGCAGGAAGGCGCGGTGGGCGGCGCGGCTGGCGCCGTCGGTCACCGCGCGGGAGCGGTGCTTGTGCAGGTTCTTGTCGTCCATCTCAAATGCAATAGAAGTCCAGCATGGTCGGGATGGTGTCGTTCATCAGCACCACCTTCTTGCGCGCGATGCGCCATTGGTCGTCCTGCAGCCGCAGCAGGTGCTCGTAGCGGCCATGGAACACGTGCGTGCTGCGCTGCTTCAAACCGAAGACATGGCAGGTCCAGCTCGACTCGACGTGCAGCGCGGCGGGCTCGTCCGCCTGCGTCACCACCGGGTTGGTCACGCAATGCGTCGTGCGCGGCAGCGGCCGGGAGGCGACCGACAGGCCGGAGCGCACCCGCCAGACGCGGTCCTCGAGTGAGGCGCGCGCCGTGCAGTAGATCAGCGACAGTTCGCTTTCCGGCGATTGCGCCAGGCGGTGCTCGTCGGTCCACGCCGGCATCCAGAAACTGGCGTCGGGCGTGAACAGCGCCAGCCACTCGTCCCAGCGCTGGCCGTCCAGGTGCAGCGCCTCCTGGGCCAGCACGGTGACAGCGGCGTGGGCCTGCTCGATGCTTGCCGCCTTCATGCCGCGGCCTCGCCCATCTTGCCGACCCAGTGGCGGTACAGCGCATGGAACACGGTTTCGTCGCTCATGTCGAAATTGCCGGACACCGAGGTTTCCGGGGAGATGCCCAGCTGCAGTGCGTGCTCGTCGGGCCCGCGCTCCACCCGCGCCAGGCCGCGCGCATAGCCTTGCTGCCACTCGATCTCGCCACTGGCAAAGCTGCGCTGGCAGTCTTCGTAGGTCACCGTGTCGTCCGGCGTGGCCAGGCCGCTGGGGTTGAAGAAGTCCTCGTACTGGCGCAGCCGCTGCCGGCGCTGCTCCGGCGTCTCGCCCACGGGGGCCAGGCAGTAGGAAGTCATCTCGGTCAGGTCGACCGCCACCGGCGTGATCACGCGCATCTGCAGCGCCGCGTTGGAGGCGAGCTGCAGGTTGGGGAAGATGTTGAGCTGCCGGGTGCGCATCATCCAGTCCGCGCGGATGGCACCGACGCGTTCGACCAGCGCGTCGCGCTGCGCGTACAGCGGATGGTGTTCCACCGGCGAGGTGGTCCACACCATCGCATGGCCGCTGCGCAGGCCGAACGATCCCATCTGCTCCTGCTGCTTGCGGTCGGCCTGCCAGATCGCCTTCTGCACGTCGGTGCGCTCGGGCATGGTGGCGCGGCGATCCAGCAGCCGCAGGTACGAGGGATGGGTGGAGGTGAAGTGGTAGGCGTCCGTGGAGTTCTCCAGCTGCAGCTTCCAGTTGGCGCGGAAGGTGTAGTGCACCGTACCGGCGACGAGTTCCAGGCCGGCGGGCGCCTGGTCGACGGCCAGGTCGATCAGGGCGCGCGCGTCGCCAAGATAGTCCTCCAGCGGCTCCACCTCGGCGGACAGGCTCGCGAAGAGGAAGCCGCGGTACTCGGCGAAGCGGCCGACCGGCAGCAGGTCGTGGCTGTCGGCGTCGAAGCCTGCCGCGTAGCAGCCCTGCGCCTTGTCCTTGACCAGGATGTTGCGGCCGTTGCTGCCGTAGGCCCAGCCGTGGTACTGGCAGACGTGCGAGCGCTTGTTGCCCTGGCGGTTGTGGCAGACCAGCGCGCCCTTGTGCCGGCACGAGTTGTGCACGCAGCGCAGCACGCCTTCGCCGTCGCGCATGAGGATCAGCGGCCGGCGGCCGATGCGTACGCTCAGGAAGTCGTGCGGGTTGGCAACCTGGCTGGCGTGGCCGACGAAGCACCACCCCTGCTCGAAGAACACGGCCATCTCGCGGTCGAACACCGCGGGGTCGCGAAAGGCGTCGCGATGGACGCGGAACACACCGTCGGCGGGACGGTCGTCCACCAGCCGGGAAAAATCATGCACCTTGGCGTTCCTTGGTCGGGGCCGGGCAGCGGGCGCCGGCGGGGATCGTCGGCGGGGCTGCGTTGATGGCGTCGACGGCAAAGCCGGCGATCGCCTTGTAGCGGGCGGCGTGCCCGGCCAGCTCCTGCGCGGAGATGACCTCCTCGATGTGGCCGAAGCGGCCGCCGCAGCGCTCCTCCACGACGTCGAGGATCTGGTCCGGGCCGGCGACGCGGTTGGTGAGCACCACCTGGGTCGTGACCGGGCGCATCTGCGCCTCGTAGGCCTGCAGCGCCTCGGGCGTGACGCCGTGGTCCAGGAAGGCGCGCCCGAGCTTGCGCGCATCGATGATGGCGGAGCCGGCGCCGTTGGAGCCGACCGGGTAGGCGGCATGTGCCGCGTCACCCATCAGCGAAACGCGCCCGACGGTCCAGCGCTCCAGCGGATCGCGGTCCACCATCGGGTACTCGAACACCTTGTCGGCGGCCCGGATCAGGCCGGGCACGTCCAGCCAGTCGAAGCGCATGCCTTCGAAGCGGGGCAGGAAGTCGTCGAGCTTCGCTTCGCGGTTCCAGTCTTCCTTGTTCCACGCGGCGTCCGGGTCGTAGTTCAGGTTGGCGATCCAGTTGATGGTGGCCAGGCCGGTGCGCGGGTCGGCCGGCGAAATCGGATACGCCACGAAGCGCAGGCCCGAATACCCGATCATCACCATCGAGGCGCCGGTCATGTACGGCCGCGCCTGCGTCGTGCCGCGCCAGAGCACCGCGCCACCCCACACCGGCTCGCCCTCGGCGGGCGCGATCTGCCGCCGGATGGCGGAATGGATGCCGTCGGCGCCGACCAGCAGGTCGCCGCGTGCGACGCGCTCCTCGCCCGCCGCGTTGCGCAGGTGCAGGACGGCCTGCCCGTCCTCGTTGCCGAAGCTGGTCGCGGTCCAGCCGCATTCGACGCAGCCTTCGCCGGCGCGGGCCAGCAGCTCCTCGAGCAGCATCATGTGCAGCTTGCCGCGGTGCACCGAGTACTGCGGCCAGTCATAGCCCGCCCAGGTGCCGCGCGGCTCGGTCCAGATGTGCAGGCCGAACTTGGTGTACATGCCGTAGTCGCGGGTCCGCACACCGATCTGTCCGAGCCGATCTTGCAGCCCGAGGTCCAGCAGTTCGCGCACTGCGCTCGGCTGCAGGTTGATGCCCACGCCCAGCGGCCGGATGCGCGGCACCGACTCGAACACCTTGAACGGCACGCCGATCTGGTGGCAGGTGAGTGCGAGCGAGAGGCCGGCGATGCCGCCGCCTGCGATGAGGACCGTCATGGCTCAGGGCATCCGGTAGCCGGCGCGCTGGACCATCGCGGCAAAGGCGGCGCCGGTGTCGCGCACGCGTGCGGTCAGCTCTTCGGGCGTGCTCGCCGTCGGCACCGCACCCAGCTCCGCGACCTTCGCCTGGAACGTGGGCGACGCGACCACCTGACCGATCACCTGGTTGTATCTCTGGACCAGCTCGCGCGGCGTGCCGGCGCGGGCCAGCATGGCGACGAACCCGCTCACGCCGTAGCCCTTGAGGCCCTGCTCCATGTACGTGGGGACGTCGGGCAGCGCCGGCAGGCGGTTGGGCCCGCTGACGGCGATCACCCGCAGCTTGCCGCTTTGCGCATACTGCAGCAGCGCGCCGATGGCGCCGATGCCGGCCGGGATCTGGCCGGCGACCAGGTCCTGCACCACCGGTCCGTCACCGCGGTAGGGCACCGGCGTGAGGTCGGCATGGAATTCGCTGGCCAGGATCCGTACGCCGAAGTCCGGGTCGCTCGCCGGCGCAGGCACCCCGATGCTGGCCTTGCCCGGGTTCGCGTTGGCCCATTCGACCAGGCCCTTGATGGTCTTCACGTCGCCGACGCGCGCCGGGTTCACGGCCAGCACGTCGTTGGCGACCGCCACCATCCCTACCGAAGTGAAGTCCTTCAGGGGCTCGTAGCCGGGCTGGCGCACCGTCAGCGGAATCATGGCCAGCGCATGGCTGTTGGACAGGAACAGCGTGTTGCCATCGGCCGGCGCGGCCTTCAGGACGTTCGCCGCGATCTGGCCGCCGGCGCCGGGCCGGTTGTCCACGACGACGCTGCGTTGCAGCAGGTCGGACATGCCCTGGGCCAGCTGGCGCGCGATGGCGTCGGTGCTGCCGCCCGCGGGAAAGCCGACGAGGATGCGCAGCGGATTTTGCTGCGCCCGCACCGGCAGGGCGGCAAGTGCCGAAAGGGCGATGGCGGCGCCAAGGGCGGAACGTCGGTGCATGGGGTTGGTTTCCTGTCGGTCGGTGGAGGGGCGCTGGACGTACTGCAGGGCACGCCATTGAATCCGCGCCGGGGCTGCATTGGAATTGCTTTGTTCAGGCTTGCATTGCAGTAAATGCAATACCATGCGGGTCCGAACCCGGGGTGGAAACATGGATGCCGACCTGTTCGCGTTGCGGGCCTTCGTCTGTCTCGCCTCCGAGCTGAATTTCTCGCGCGCCGCGACGGCGTTGCACGTGTCGTCCTCGCGCCTGACGCGCGTGATCCAGACCCTGGAGCGGCAGGTCGGCGTCCGTCTGCTGGCGCGCAGCACCCATGGCACGGCCCTGACGCCGGACGGGGCGGAGTTCCTGCGCAGCGCCCGCCGCATCGTCGCCGAGGCCGACTGGGTGGGCCGCCGCTTCACCCGCCATCGCGTGGCGGGGAGCGCCACCTTCATGGTCGGGTGCCAGGCCGGCACCCTCTACGACGCGCTGCCCGAACGCGTGCGCGCGGCGCGGGTCGCCCACCCGAAGCAGCAGATCCGGGTGGTGGAGATGGACGAGAGCGCGATCACCGAACAGGTGCTGGACGGCCGGCTCGACCTGGGTTTCCTGTACTTCCCCACGGCGGACGACGAGATGGAGTCACGCGTGGTGTCCCGGCGCTCGCAGTGGGTGGCCATGGCCCCGGACCACCCGCTGGCGACGCGCGAATCGCTGGCGGTGCGCGACCTGGCCGGCCACACGCTGATCCTGCCCGACGAAGTGCTGGCGCCGCGCTTGCACCGGTGGTATCGCAGCTTCCTCGACAAGAGCGGGCGGCGCACCTTCAACTTCATCAGCACCAACCAGATCCACGTGGCGCTGGGCCTGTGCGCGGCCGGCGAGGGCCTGTGCGTGGTGGCCGAGCACCTGCGACGCATGCGCGCCGACGACCTGCACTACGTGCCCTTGCCGGACGTTCCGAGCACCGAGCTGTCCGCCATCTGGCGACCCGACTCGCCGGTGCGGCAGATCGCGCAGTTCATCGCCAGCTGGTGAGCTGGGCGATCAGCCGACCGCGGACGGCAGCCATCCGCGTCGTGCCACTGGCAGCGCTGGCAGGCGCGCGCGATCTCGAGCTGCCGCTTTTCCCGCGGCCGCCACAGGCATCTTGCGACGCGTCACGGGCGTCGTGGGCCGTCCGCATCGCGTCCGCGGCCGCGCTCGCCACGGCGCTGCGGCTCGCTCGCTGCCTCTGCGGCAGCCGATGCGGCGGAGGCTGCAGGCCGGGCGCGTTGTCCGCCCTGATCGGAAGCTGCCGCACGGGATGCCGCCGGCGCTGCGCCTTCCGCGGCGGCCACAGGCATCTTGCGACGCGTCACGGGCGTCGTGGGCCGTCCGCATCGCGTCCGCGGCCGCGCTCGCCACGGCG